>JAIPDU010000005.1 GCA_021737525.1 Desulfohalobiaceae bacterium
AAGCTCATCCTCCAGGCCGTCACCGGCGCCGCCTTCTCCGGAGAGCTGGAGGCGGAGGACATCGAAAAGCTCAAGGAAAAGGACCAGCTCCAGGTGGTCATGGACGAGCTGGGCCAGTCCTTCCCCCAGATCAAGGAACGCCTCATCGGGGAACGGGACGTGTATCTGGCCCAGAAGATCCGGGAAGCCCCCGGGGAAACCGTTGTCGCCATTGTCGGCGCTGGCCACGCCCCGGGCATCGAGGCCCACTTGCCCCGGGACCACGATCTTGCCCCGCTACTGGAGATACCGCCCCCCTCGCCCATTCCGAAGATTTTGAAGTGGGCCATTCCCGCAATCATCGTTATCCTGATCGGGCTCGGCTTCTTCAAGGGCGGGGCCGCGGAATCCATCCACTCCCTGACCATCTGGGTCCTGATGAACGGCATCTTCTCCGCCCTGGCCGTGACCGTGGCCATGCCCCATCCCCTGACCATCGTAACCGCCTTCCTGGCCGCGCCTCTTACCAGCCTGAATCCCACCATCGCCGCAGGGTGGGTGGCAGGCCTGGTCCAGGCCTGGTTCAAGCGACCCAAGGTAGGGGATCTGGAGGACCTGCCGGCCGCTCTCGGATCACTGAAGAAGTTCTGGGCCAATCCGGCGATCAAGGTCCTTCTGGTGGTGGTGCTGGCCAATCTGGGCAGCTCGGTGGGGACCTTCGTCGCTGGCAGCTGGATCGCCTCCAAGTTCATCTGAGCCGAGGGCCGTTCCAACTTTCGGACCGCATTCCTCCAACCAAGACAGCCTCTTGAGGACTATTTTAACCGCCAAGACGCCAAGAGCGCCAAGGATAGCGCCAAGGGAAGAGGTGAGCTAGCAAAGGCAAGGCCTTTCCCTTTGCCGTAACCCGGCAAAGGGAAACTTCCTGCTTGGCGTCTTACTTGGCGCTCTTGGCGTCTTGGCGGTTTATTCTTATGAGAACAAATTCAGCCCGGGAACACGACCCGGTGCTTGACAAAACCGGAAGAATGGCTAGGTGATCTGTGGCCCACGGGAAGGCTCGACTCGGACTAGAGCTGCGACCGAGACTCTGTTCCCGGTGAAGGATTACCTTCCCTCTTTCCAGCAGATCACAGAGCAGCAAAGGAGGCAGAATATGAGCCAGGCGGAAACCCATGAATTCCAGGCCGAAACGCAGCGGCTGCTGAACATCATCATCCACTCCATCTATACCAATCGGGAGATCTTCCTCCGGGAGCTCATCTCCAACGCCTCGGACGCCCTGGACAAGGTCCGCTTCGAGCAGAGCAGGGGCACCGAGATCGTGGAGCCGGAAAGGGACCTGGAGATCCGGATCGATCTGGACAAGACCAACCGCTGGATCACGGTCTCAGATACCGGCATCGGGATGAACAAGCGGGACATCGTGGCCAATCTGGGCACCATCGCCCAGTCCGGGACCGAGGAGTTCCTGAAGAAGGTCACCGAGAACAACGAAAACCCGGACAATATCATCGGCCGTTTCGGGGTGGGATTCTATTCCGTCTTCATGGTGGCCGAGGAGGTGGTCATCGAATCCCGCAGCGCCTTGCCGGAGGACAAGCCGGTGAAGTGGCGCTCCAAAGGAATGGGTGAATACGAGGTGGAGGAGCTGGACCAGGATCCGGGCCGGGGGACGAAGATCCACATCCGCATCCAGGACGGGGCGCAGGAGTTCCTGGAGGCGGACCGGCTCAAGTCCATCATCCGCAACCACTCCAACTTCATCTCCTTCCCCATCTACGTGGACGGGGAAAAGGTGAACACCGTGCCCGCGCTCTGGAAGCAGTCCAAGTTCCAGATCGGCCAGGAGCAGTACGAGGAATTCTACAAGTTCCTGACCTATGACTCGCAAGGTCCCCTGGAGACGATCCACGTGTCCGTGGACGCGCCGGTGCAGTTCAGCGCCCTGCTCTTCATCCCCCCCAAAACCACGGCGCTGCACGACACCTACACCGAGGACTACGGCCTGGATCTCTACGTGAACCGGGTCCTGATCCAGCGCCAGAAGCAGGAGGTCATCCCGCAGTACCTGGGCTTCCTCAAGGGAGTGGTGGACAGCGAGGACCTGCCGCTCAACCTGTCCCGGGAATCCGTGCAGGAGAACACCCTGATCCAGAAGATCTCCACCACCCTGACCAAGCAGGTCCTTTCCCGCCTGCAGGAGATGGCGAGCAAGCGGCCCCAGGACTACACCACCTTCTGGCGCGAGCACGGCAAGCTGTTCAAGCTGGGCTACACCGACTTCGGCAACCGGGACAAGTTCGCCGACCTGCTCCGCTTCAACGCCTCGGTCCACGACAGCGCGGAGGAGATCACCTCCCTGCAGGAGTACGTGGACCGGATGAAGTCGGGCCAGAAGGAGATCTACTACCTCTCCGGATCGAGCCGGGAAGCCATCCTGAGCAATCCCCATCTGGAGCTATTGAAGAAGAAGGGTGTGGAGGTCCTGTTCCTCTACGAGCCGGTGGATGAATTCGTGCTCCAGGCCGTGGGCTCCTACAGGGAATACCCCTTCAAGGCGGCGGAGCACGTCAATCCCGGCGATCTGAAGGACATCGCCGCGGAGGAGCAGGAAACCGAGTCCGAGGAGCAGCCGGAGCTCAGCCAGGAGGAGGACAAGCAGCTGGACGAGCTGCTGAACCGAATGAAGCAGCACCTGGGGGACAAGGTCACCGAGGTGCGCCGTTCGCAGCGGTTGAGCCAGAGCCCGGCCTGTCTGGTCAATCCGGACGGGGGCATGAGCTCGCAGATGCAGAAGCTCATGCACATGATGCAAAAGGACGACTCCATTCCCCAGCAGATCCTGGAGATCAATCCGGATCACTCCCTGACCCGGAACATGCTCGCCATCCATAGCAGCAATCCCCGGGACCCCTTCCTGGACAAGGCAACGGACCAGCTCTTCGAGGCAGCGCTATTGCAGACCGGGTACCTGCCCGATCCGCACAGCCTGGTCACCCGCTCCTTCGACATCCTTGCCGATGCGAGCCGGTGGTACACCCAGGCCAATTCAGCGCAGGAGTAATGAAGGGGTGGTGCGAAAGGGGCGTCCCTTTCAAGGGACGCTTTCGCACCACCTTCCTTAATCCGCCTGCTTCCGGATGAAGGACGGGATTTCCCGATCGTCCTCGTCGAAGACGAACTCCTCCCGGCTCTGCCTGGGCTGCTTCTCCTCGGGCTGGCTGAAGGAGGCCTCCTGCGTGGAAGCGCCCGAGCCCTTGCGCAGGTAGGTGGGGATCTCCCGGTCCTCGCTGCTGTCCGCGGGCGGGGCCTTGCGCACCGGTTCCTTCTCCGGGGCTGAAGCGCCCTTCTTCTGCACCAGGCCCATCTTGCCCGCCGAATTGGACTGATTCGGCGCCTGTTCGCCGTATCCCTCGATCCCGGTGGCGATGACCGTGATCCGCATCTCCTCCGAGGCGTTGTCGTCGAAGACCGTGCCGAAGTAGATCTGGGCGTCCTCGCGCGCGGACTCGTAGATGGCGCTGGCCGCCTCGTGCACTTCCTCCACTGTCAGGTCCTGCCCGGAGGTAATGTTCATGAGCAAGCCCTGGGCCCCGTCGATGGATACGTCCTCCAGGAGGGGGCTGGTGATCGCCTTCATCGCGGCCTCGCGAGCCCGGCCCTCGCCCTGGGCGATGCCGGAGCCCATCAGGGCCAGCCCCATCCCGGACATCACCGCCTTGACGTCGGCGAAGTCCAGATTGATCAGCCCTGGGACCATGATCAGGTCGGATATGCCCTTGACCGCGTAGTACAGGACCTCGTCCGCCTTCTGCAGCATCTCCAGGAAGGTGGCCTTCTTGGAGGCCAGGGAGAGCAGGCGGTCATTGGGGATGGTGATGATGCTGTCCACCGATTCCCGCAGGGACTTGATGCCCTTCTCCGCCAGGGAGTTCCGCTGCTTGCCCTCGAAATAGAAGGGCTTGGTCACCACGCCCACGGTCAGGGCGCCCTGCTCCCGGGCGATCTCCGCGATGATGGGCGCGGCGCCAGTGCCTGTTCCACCGCCCATTCCTGCGGTCACGAAGACCATGTCGCTTTCTGCGAGCATCTCCCGGATGGTGTCGCTGCTCTCCTGGGCGGCTTCACGTCCCGTCTCCGGATTGGCCCCGGCTCCCAGGCCCTTGGTCAGCTTTTCCCCCAGCTGGAGCTTATACTCCGCTGCGGAATTCTTCAGGGCCTGCACATCGGTGTTGGCCGCAATAAAGGAGACTCCCTTCAGAGAGGAATGGATCATGTTGTTGATCGCATTGCCGCCTCCCCCGCCGACGCCGACGACCTTGATCTGGGCCTGGCCTTCAGGCTCTATTTCCATATACTCCATAACGGCCTCCTTCCCTTTCGCTTTCTTGTTCATGCATTGAAAAAAGTATTGAAGAATGTATTCAAAACCTGAACTGAGCGGGCCTCCCTTCCAGCTCGACTTCTGGTTTTCCCTACCTTTCCCTTGAAAAACGAAACAGCCTCGCCCGAGCCTTCCCCGAAGGTCCGGGGCACCTCTCCTTTAGCTGATGTCCGAGAACCAGCGCCGCATCCTGGCCCACACCCTGCGGAAGAGGTTCTTTTCCCGGATGCGGAAGCGGAAGTCGCTGGTGTCCCTGCCCGCGCCGTATTTCAAAAGCCCCACCGCAGTGGCGTACTTGGGGTCCATGACCACGTCGGTCAAGCCACCGATGCCCTGGGGATTCCCCACCCGCACCGGGAGATTGAACACCTGCTCCCCGAGCTCGCTTATGCCCTCGATGAGGGAGCATCCGCCGGTCAGGACCACGCCGGCTCCGATGGTCTGCTTGAACCCGGAACGAACCAACTCCTGGTCCACCAGGGTCAGGATCTCTTCCACCCTGGGCTCGCAGATCTCGGCGAGCACGCCCCGCGAGACGCTCCGCGGCTTGCGCCCGCCCACGCTGGGGACCTCCAGGGCCTCATTGCTCTGAACCAGGTCCGCCAGGGAGCAGCCGTGCTTGATCTTGATCTGCTCCGCGCTGCTCACCGGAGTGCGCAGACCGAAGGCGATGTCGTTGGTGAGGTTGGCCCCGCCCAGGGGAAGCACGGAGATATGCTTGATGGAGTCGTTGCTGAACACGGACAGATCGGTGGTGCCCCCGCCCACGTCGACCAGGGCCACGCCGATCTCCTTCTCCTCGTCCGTGAGCACCGCGTTGGCCGAAGCCAGGGATTCCAGGACGATGTCCTCCACGTCCAGGCCGGAGCGGTGACAGGCCCGAACAATGTTCTGCGCGCTGGATACCGCGCCGGTCACGATGTGCACCTTGGCCTCCAGGCGCACGCCGGCCATGCCCAGGGGATCCTCAATGTCGCGCTGATCGTCCACGATGTATTCCTGGGGCAGGATGTGAATTACCTCCCGGTCCAGGGGAATGGCCACCGCCTTGGCCGCGTCGATGACCCGCTCCTGGTCCTTCTGGGTCACCTCCCCGCCCTTCACCGCGATAACACCGTGACTGTTGAAGCCCATGATATGGCTTCCGGCGATTCCGGCGTACACGGAGCGGATCTCGCATCCGGCCATGAGCTCCGCCTCTTCCAGGGCCCGCTTGATGGAGCGCACCGTCTGCTCGATATTCACCACCACCCCCTTGCGCAGGCCGGTGGAGGGGCTCATGCCGATGCCCACCACATCCACTCCGTCCGGTGTGGTTTCGCCCACAACACTACAGATTTTCGTGGTCCCGATATCCAGCCCGACGAGAACGTTCGATCGCGTGCTCATAATGACTCCGTTGTTCCATCAAGCGATTCCGTCCCGCTCCCCGGCACTCAATTCTGCGAGAATTGAGTGCCGGGCTCCAATTTGACCCATCCCCTGGTCCCGTAAACCAGAATCCGTCCCGTCCTGTTCAGCTCGCCCCTTTCGCGCAGATCCCGCCATACCGCCGAAAGCGTATTCAGATTGTCCCGCAGGGAGCTTCCGCCCACGCATATGCGAAGGGAGCGGTCCATAAGATGCATCTCCACGATCTCCCCGGAAAAAAAGCGTATCCAGGCGACCTGGGCCGGGGTAAAGGGCAGGGAGCGGTTCCGCAGCCGAGTGTAGAGGATCTCCAACTGCTCCCCGGATTGCCCGGCCCCCTCCGTGAGACTCAGAAAGGGGAGGGAGATGAACGTTCCCGTCCGGACCGGAGCGATGGGCTCCCCCTCCGCGTCCGCGTAGTAGATGGTCTCGCCCCGCTTGATCCAGAAGACGGGTTGTTTCTCCTCCACCTTGAGCAGCAGGGTGTCCGGCAAAGAGCGGCGGATCAGAACCGAATCGATCCAGCCCGAGCTGCTGAGCCGATTCTCCACCCGTCCCATGTTCACCTGGAAAATGTTTTCACCCCAGGCCAGGCCCGCCACCTCCCGGATGCGCTTGTCGCTCAGCACCCGATTGCCCCGGATATCGATTTGCTCCACCGCAAAGAGCTCCGTGGTGGTCACCCACCTGTAGCCAGCCAGGAGCCCCAGGCTCAGAGCGGCCAAAAAGCCGATCATGAGCACGAATTTCGCAAGGAGCGACAAGATCCTGGCCACTACGGATTCCCTCATTCTCCCGCTGCTGGCGAGGACACACCGCGGCCCGCCCGACTACTCCAGCAGCCGGACTTCGAGCTCCAGATCGATCCCGAAACTGCGCAGCACGGCTGTCCTGGCCCGTTCGATGAGCTCCAGCGCCTCATTCGCCCCGCCTCCCCCTTGGTTGATCAAAAAATTGGCATGCTGCCGGGAAAACCCCACCTGACCCGGAAAGAACCCCCGAAAGCCGCAGCGGTCCAGCAACTCTCCGGCAGCGGGTCCGGAAACGGGATTCTTGAACACGCAGCCGCAGGTTCGGGCCAGTATGGGCTGGCTCCCTTTCTTGGCCCTGTAGCAGTCCCGCATCCTTTGCCTGACCTCGGCGGGGGTGCGTGGCTCCAGATCCAGCTCCGCTTCCGTGATGCAGAAAAAGCCGCTCCTTCCCGGATCGAACTCCCGATAGGCCCAACCCAGCTGGTCTCTCTCCAGCCATTGCCTGCCCTCTTGCGGGCTCCAGATCCGGACCCGGGCCAGGACGCTGCCCGTATCGCAGCCGTAGGCCCCGGCGTTCATGGCCACTGCTCCGCCCAGGGTTGCAGGGATGCCCACCAGCCCTTCCAGGCCGCTCAAGCCCCAGACCTGAAGCCCGGCCAGCAGTCGGCCCAACCCCATTCCCGCGTCCGCGCTCACCCGAACCCGACCGTCCGGCAAGGACCTGGCCTCCATCCCCTCGCCCGGAGCCTGCAAAAGAAGGACCAGGGGCAGATCCCCCTCGCGGGCCAGGATGTTGCTCCCCCGCCCCAAACAGAACGGAGTGAGGCCCCGACCTTCCAGAAAGGAGGACAGCGCATCCCAATCCGCCTCGGAACGTATCCTGACCCCGTATTCCGCTTGTCCTCCCAGGCGCAGCGTGGTCAGGTCCCTCAAGCTCGGTCTGCGCAGGATCTCCATGGAATCGGCTCTCCTCCCCGCGGTTGTCCGGGGCACCGTTCCCCGCACTCCGGATCATTTCCAGGCCTCGTTCATGTGGCCCTTCATGGGGTATTTTTTTGAACGATGGAGCGGATCACTCCTTGAGAAACATTTCCCCCAGCCGCGTCACGTCGCCCGCTCCCAGGGTCAGCACCACGTCACCCGGCGCTGCGATATCCCGCAGCTCCCTAAGACAGACGGAAAGATCCTCGCAGAAGACCACCTCCTGAGCCCCCATCTGCCTGATGCCCTGGGCCAGGGAGATCCCGTTCACTCCGGGGATGGGATCCTCGGAAGCGGGGTAGACCTCGGTCAGAAAGAGCAGATCGGCCCCGGTGAAGGCCCGGCAAAAGTCGGCGAAAAGGTCCCTGGTCCGGGTAAAACGGTGCGGCTGGAAGACCACGATCAAGCGCCTGTCCCCGAAAACCTCCTTGACCGTTTGCAGGGTAAGGTCGATCTCCCGGGGATGGTGCCCGTAGTCGTCCAGAACCAGCACCCCCTCGCTCTCCCCTTTCTTTTCCATCCGCCGGCCCACGCCGCCAAAATTTTCCAGCCCCTTGAGCACCGACTCCGGGGGGATGTCCGACTGCATGGCCACCGCGACAGCCCCCAGGGCATTCAGGATATTGTGCCGCCCCGGATGGCTCAGGGTCACCTCGGCCCAGAGCGCGCCGCGCCAGTACACGGTAAAGCGGCTGGATAGCCCCAGCTCCTGGATCTCGGCCCGGAGATCGTTCTCCGGCCCCAGCCCGTAGGTCAGAACGGGTCGCTTGATCCGGGGCAGAAGCTGCTGGATCCTGGGATCGTCCCCGCATACCACGTTGAGGCCATAGAAGGGCACCTGATTCATGAACTGGACAAAGGCCTCGTCCACCGAGGCCATATCCGGATAGTAATCCGTATGATCCAGATCCACGTTGGTCACCACATTCATGATGGGCAGCAGGGAGAGGAAGGATCCGTCGGACTCGTCAGCTTCGGCGATGAGATATTCCCCTTCTCCCATGAGGGCATGACTGCCGTAGGTATTCAACCTGCCGCCGATGATCACCGTGGGATCCATCCCGGCCTCTGTGAATATCGCGGCCAAAAGGGAGGTGGTTGTGGTCTTGCCGTGGGTTCCGGCAACGGCGATCCCAGTCTTGAGGCGCATGAGCTCTGCCAGCATCTCCGCGCGGGGAATAACCGGGATCCCGTTCTCCCTGGCGGCGATCACCTCGGGATTGTCCCGATCGATGGCCGTGGACTTGACCAGGACCTCGGCGTCGGCCACGTTTTCCGCCTTGTGGCCGGTTTCGATCCGGGCCCCCAGGCCGCGAAGCCGCCGGACCGTGTCGTTGTCCGCGATATCCGACCCGGAAACGCTGTATCCCAGATTGAGCAGGACCTCCGCGATCCCGCTCATGCCCGCGCCGCCTATTCCCACCATGTGGATCTCGCGTAGCTTCGTCTTCATGCGTCTCCTCGCGCGTGGTTTACCTGCCCGCCGGACTCCCCGAGCATCTCCTCCAGACTGTTCACGATACGCTGCGCCGCGTCCGGCCGGGAAAGCTTCCGGGCAGCGCTTCCCATCTCCTTGAGCTTGCCCGGCAGGGAGAGCAGATCCCCGATCATATGGGTCAGATTCACCTCGTCCAGGTAGCTCTGTTCCAGGATATAGGCGGCGCCCTGCCGCTCCAGATAGCGGGCGTTGTCCAGCTGATGGGCATGGGTGGCATAGGGAAAGGGGATCAGAATGCTCGGCCGCCCCATAACGGTCAGCTCGGCGACTGTGGAGGCGCCGGCCCGGCAGATCACCAGATCCGCCCATCTGTACGCCGCCCCGATGTCGTCGATAAAGGGACGGACCAGGGTGTCGTCCAGTCCCTGTCTTGCGTACTCCGTCCTGACCTGCTCAAAGTCCCGCTCCCCTGTCTGGTGCATGATATTCACGGAATAGGACGCCAGCGAGGGCAGGGCCCTGACGATGACCTGATTCAGGACCTGGGCCCCCTGGCTCCCCCCGAGAACCAAAATATTCCTGGCCCCTTCATGGGCGTAGCGCTTCTCCTGCTCCCCCATGCGGAGGAGGTTCTTGCGTACAGGATTGCCCGTGGGCACCACCTTGTCCGCGGGAAAGCTCTCCGACTCATCGGGAAAGGTCACAAAGACGCGGTCCACCTTTTGGCCCAGCACCTTGTTGGTCATCCCCGGTTTGTTGTTCTGCTCGTGGATCGCCGCTGGAATGCCCTGGCGGCAGGCCATCCAAACAGGCACGAATCCGGCGTAGCTCCCGAATCCCACCACCACCTCCGGGCGGAAGCGTCTATAGAACGCGCTGCACTTGAGCAGGCTGCGGCAGATCCACCACAAGGACCCCAGGGAACGGATCCCCCGGCCCATAATCCCCTTGGCCGGCAGGGAGACAAAGGGGAGTCCCGCCTTTTCCGCCCAGTAGCGCTCCAGATCCTTCTGTCCGCCTACAAAGACGATATCCGCCCAGGGATAGCGCTCCCGGAGCTCATCCGCCACCGCCAAGGCGGGGAAAATATGCCCGCCGGTTCCACCGGCGCTGAGCACGATGCGTTTCACCCTAGTCCCGCCTCCTTGTGCCGATATTCAGAATGAGTCCGCTGCACAGACACATGGCCAGAAGATTGGACCCCCCGTAGCTTATAAAGGGCATGGGCACGCCGGTGGGAGGACAGGCCCCCACAACCACGGCGATATTCAAAAAGGCCTCCAGGAGCACGATCAGGCTGAGCCCGAACACGGTGAAGCGGGACTGCAGGTCCTGCTGCTTGAGGCAGATGCTCAAGGAGCGGATCATGAACACCCCGAAAAAGATAAAAACGACCGAAAGCCCGGCGAACCCCAATTCCTCGCCCACTACGGAAAGAATGAAGTCGGTGTGGGCCTCGGGGAGAAAAAAGAGCTTCTGCTTGCCCTCGCCCAGCCCTACGCCGAAGAGGCCGCCGTTACCCAGGCCGTACAGGGATTGCACCAATTGGTATCCCACGTTCTGCGCATTCTCGAAGGGCTTGAGAAACGCGGTCCAGCGCTCCAGCCGATAGGGGGAATTGATGAGCATGAGCGCCCCGGCTCCCGCACACAACATGACGGAGGCAAAGAGATAGATCAGCCGCGTCCCCCCCACCAGGCTCATGAAAAAGAACAAGGCGGTGATGAAGACCGCCCCGCCGAAATCCGGCTGCATAATCAATATCCCGGCGAAGACGAGGGTCACCAGGATGGGAGGCAGAAAACCCACGCTGAAGGTCTTGATCTTGTCCTGCTTCCGGCTGAAAAAATAGGCCAGGTAGAGCACCAGGGCCACCTTGACCAGCTCCAGGGGCTGCAGAGTGGCCACTCCCAGATCCAGCCACCTGGTCGCCCCGCCTGTTCCAGTCCCCGCCGGAGTCAGGGTTAGGAACAACAGAACCAGGGCCAGCAAAAGCCAGAGATAGACCAGTCGAAAGATGAGGGCTATGGGAACCCTCCAGGCCAGATACATAACCCCGGTTGCAAACAGGGCATAGACGAATTGCCTGCCGAAGAAATAGAATTCCCGCCCAAAAACCCGGTCCGCCCGAATGGCGCTGGAGCTGAGCACCATCACCAGCCCCAGCCCGATCAGGACAAAGACGGAGATGAGCAGCCACAGGTCTGTCCTGTCCGCAAGCGAGCTGTTCTTGGTTCTGGCCTGGCCCATAATCCGTCCCTGGGTCCTTCCACCGATTCTTGGAATCCTATCGCCTATCACCCATCGCCTATTCTATTCACCAGCGCCTGAAAGGCCCGGCCCCGCTCCTTGTAGTCCTGGTACTGATCAAAGCTTGAGGTGCCGGGAGAAAACAGGACCACGTCCCCGGTCCGGGCCAGATCCATAAGCCTGTCCAGAGCGGCCTCCATGCTCTCTTCGCAAAAGAGGCGCGTGCTCTCCCGCCAGGCCCTTTCCAGCTGATCCCGGCATTCGCCGAAGACCCCCGCGGCTTTGACCCGGCTCCGGATGAGGTCCGCCTGCCTGGCGGGGTCGTCGCCCTTGAGCCGTCCCCCGGCCAGCAGGAGGATGGGCCGGCTGAAGCTGTGCAGCGCGGCCTCCTGGGCCACGAGGGTGGTCCCCTTGGAATCGTTCACAAAGAGCACCCCGTTTTGTTCTCCCAGGGGCTGGAGGCGGTGAGGCTCTGGCCGGAACCGGCGAACCGCTTCCCGGGCAACCGCCTCCGTGACCCCGAAGGGACGGCTGGCCAGGTAGGCGGCCTCCATGTTCGCCTGATTGTGCTCTCCGAGGAGCCCAGGGCAGTCGAACCTGTCCTCTGCTGTGAAATATTCCCGCCTGGCGCGAATGTCCTCGCGAGCCCCCAACAGAGTGCGCATCTCCTGGGGCAGGATGGCCAGATCCCGGGATTCCTGCTTCTGAAAAAGGGCCATCTTGGCTTCGAAGTATTCCTCCAGGCTCCCGTGGTAATCCAGGTGATTGGGGGAAAAATTGAGCAGAACCCCCACATCCGGGCGAAATGTGGGAGTGTTCAGCATCTGGAAACTGCTCACCTCCAGGACCAGGACCTCCCTGTCCAGGCCCTGCAGGGCATAATCCGACAGGGGGCTGCCGATGTTTCCGCCCGCGAAGCTGGAAACACCCGCTTCTTGCAGCATGCAGCTGATCAGGCCCACGGTTGTGGTTTTCCCGTTGCTTCCGGTCACGGCGACAACGGGCCGGTCCACGAACCACCAGCCCAGCTCCATCTCGGAGAGCAGCCGCGGCATTCCCTCCTCCGGGAGCAGCTTCCGGATCACTCCCGGTGGAATGCCCGGGCTGAGGATAACCAGATCCGCACCCATAAACTGTCGCTGCTCGTGCTCCCCGGTCCGGCAGGCGATACCCTCCGCCCGGAGCGGCTCCGTCGTCGCCTCATCCAGCACCGCGGGATTTCTCTCCAGCAGAAGGACCTCGGCTCCCGCGGCTGCGGCCAGCCTCGCCGCGGCGACACCGGAGCGCCCGGCTCCCACGACCACGACATTCCCGCCGCGCAGCGGCTCTCCCCTGATCTGCTTCATCGCCTGTCCCCAAACCGAACCTTGCTCATCCCGGCTTCCTTCTCCTTTCTCCGACTTCCGACATCCGAAATCCGACCTCCGACTTCCGACATCCGACATCCGACTTCCGACATCCGACCTCCGATCTCCGACCTCCGACTTCCGCCACTAGCGCAGCTTCAGCGTGCTCAGGGCGATCATGGCCAGAAGAATGGAAAGGATCCAGAAACGCACAATGATCTTGGCCTCCGGGATCCCCTGGAGCTCGAAGTGATGGTGGATGGGCGCCATGCGGAAGAGGCGCTTCCCGCCGGTCATCTTGAAGTAGCCCACCTGGAACACCACGGACAGGGTCTCCAGGACGAAAAGCCCGCCGAGAATGACCAGGACAAGCTCCTGTTTGGCCAAAATCCCCAGAAAGCCGATGGTCCCTCCCAGACTGAGGCTTCCCACATCGCCCATGAAAACCTGGGCCGGATAGGCGTTGAACCAGAGGAATCCCAAACCGGCACCGAGCAGGCTGCCGCAGAAGACGGTCACTTCTCCCACTCCGGGAACGTGGGCCACCTGCAGGTAGTCCGCCAGATGCACGTGTCCGGCCACGTAGATGAACAGGGCCAAACAGGCGAAGACCACCACCGTGGGGCCGATGGCCAGGCCATCCAGCCCGTCGGTAATGTTCACCGCATTGGAGGATCCCACGATCACCAAGAGGGAGAAGGGCAGATAAAACCAGCCCAGATCCGGGTGCAGCCATTTGAAAAAGGGAAAATAGAGCTTGCTGGAATATCCGGGCAAAAGGATCAGCACTGCCACGGCAATCCCGGCTATGAGCAGCTGGGCCAGGAACTTGCCGCTCTTGGTCAGCCCCTTGTTCCTGCGTTTGACCACCTTGATGTAGTCGTCCAGGAAGCCGATCGCGGCAAAGCCGAGAAAAACGAACATGGCCACCCACATGTAGGCATTGCTCCAATTGCCCCAGAGCATGACCGATCCCGTGTGGGCCGCAGCGATGAGCAGCCCCCCCATGGTGGGGGTGCCCTCCTTCTGGACGTGATTCTCCACATCGTCCTGGATCCTCTGCCCCCATTTCAGCCGGCCCAGCCAGGAAAGCACCACCGGTCCCAGAATCAAGCTCAAAAGCAGGGAGGTGAGCAGGGCGTAAATGGAGCGGAAGGTGATATACTGGAATACGTTGAACAGTGTGGCCGTATCGCTCAACGGATAGAGCAGATGATAGATCATTCCCCGAGCTCCCTTTGCAGCGCATGCAGGAACCGCTCCAGCCGGCACCCCCTCGAGGCCTTGAGGAGCACGGTCCCCCCCTTGGGCTCCAGACCGCGGCAAAAGCTTCGCAACTCCTCGCTGGTCTCCACGGGATGCGGCCCGTCGCGTCCCCCGGCCTCCCGGAAGCCGCGCTCCACCTCCCGGATATAGCTCCCGCTGTAGAGCAAATGATCCACGCCTTGCCTTGCGGCCTGGCGTCCCATTTCCAAGTGGGCCGCCTCGGCTTCGTCCCCCAGCTCGAGCATGTCCCCCAGAAAGGCGATCAAGGCGCCGGATCCAGTGAGATCTCGTGCGCTTTGCAGGGCGCAGCGCACGGACACCGGATTGGCGTTGTAACAGTCGTCGATCAGGCACCAGCCGCCGACACGGATCATCTGGCCGCGGTGCTCAGGCAGCCGGGCACCGGCCAGACCCGCCTCGATATCCCCGGTGTCGCATCCCAGCTCCCAAGCCGTGGCTGCCGCTGCCAGGATGTTCTCCAATTGGTATCCTTCCCTGAAGCCGGGCGCCACCTCGATCTCGGTCCCGTCCAGATGGAGCCTGTACAGTCCCCGCTCGTCTGAATGGCCCAGATACTCGCCCCTGTAGGGCACTTGGGCCTGTCGGCAGGAGAAGCGGGTCATGCGTAGATCCGCCCGGTCCGGCAGTGCTTGGTTCAAAATGGGATAGTCCGCACTGACGATCGCCAGGCCTTTCTCCCGAACAGCTGCGGCAAGCTTGCTCTTTTCCCGGGCCACTCCCTCCTGGCTCCCCATCCCTTCCAGATGGGCCGGGCCGACATTGTGGATCAGAGCGACATCCGGCCGGAGAATGCGGGCCAGCTCGTCCATTTCCCCGGTCTGGTTCACTCCGGCCTCCAGGACCCAATAGCGCTCCCTCCCGGAAAAGCCCAGCAGGGAGAGCGGTACTCCGAGGCGATTGTTCCAGTTCTGGTAATTTTTCGCCGTCTCCGCCCGCTGGGCCAGAATCGAGGCCAATAGCTCCTTGAGGCTCGTCTTGCCCGCGGATCCGGTCAACGCGATAAGCGTTCCCTGGAAGCGATCCCGCCACCAGGCCCCCAGATCGCCCAGGGCGGTCAAGCAATCCCGGACGCGGAACACGGGGACCCTGTTCCCGATCCCTGGCAGCTCTTCCCGGGCCATGACCGCAACGGCACCGCGCTGCACTGCGTCCTCCGCGAATGCGTGACCGTCTACCCGTTCCCCGGGGAGGCAGACGAAGAGATCCCCAGGGCGGACCTGCCTGCTGTCGGTCCGGACACCGCGGATCGCGATCTCTTCGCTGGAGCCGGTTATCTCCGCCCCAGTGGCCTGTAGGATATGGTCCGGCCGCATTACCTCAGACCCGCCCCGGATTGGGATGTCCCTGAACAAAGAGGACGGGATGGCAATTTATCCGCAATCTCATCAACACCCCTCCCCTTTTCCGCAGTGCAGATAATCCAGGACCGCCTGCCCGTCGTGGAAGGGCAGCTTTTTGCCCTGGACCTCCTGATGGGTCTCGTGCCCCTTGCCCGCAATCAAAAGCACGTCCCCGGGCCCCAGCCTATCCAATGCAGCACGGATGGCCCGTTCCCTGTCCGCGTCGCGTATCACCTCCACTGCCCCTTCCAGACCGGGCTCGACATCGTCCATGATCCGCTCCGGATCCTCGCTGCGGGGGTTGTCCGAGGTCAGAAAAGCCACATCCGCGTATTGGGAAACGACCCGTCCCATAACGGGTCTTTTGCTTCGATCCCTGTCCCCGCCGCATCCGAAAAGGACCATGATCCGCCCGTAATCCAGATCCGCCAGGGCGGAGAGGATGTTCTCCAGGGCATCAGGGGTGTGGGCGTAGTCCACGAAGACATGGAGCCCCCTCTCGTTCTCCACCCATTCCAGCCTGCCGGGGACCCCGGAAAAGGACTCCAGGCAGGAAAACGCGTCCTCGGACAGGCCCAGGGCGAGTCCCATGGCCTGGACAGCCAGGAGATTGGAGGCGTTGTGCCGCCCTATGAGCCGGGATCGGACACTCCAGCTTCGGTCCCCGTAGCTCATGCGCATGACCAGCCCCTTGCGATCCGCCCGCTGCAATTCGCCGTACAGAACGGGGTGCTCGCTATCCAGGGAGCTGTCCATGCTGTATCCCAGCACATGGGGACACATGGTCGCGAGCCTCCGCCCGTGGGCGTCGTCCAGATTGAGCACGGCCGGCCCGCCCGGTGCCAGGTATTCGGTGAAGAGCAAGCTCTTGCTCAGGAAATAGCTCTCCATATCCTGGTGATAATCCAGATGCTCCGGGCTCAGGTTGGTGAACAGGGCGGCGTCGAAGTAAAGCCCCGCCACCCGCTTCTGTTCCAGGCCGTGGGAGGAGACCTCCATGCAGACGGTATCCGTTCCCTCCCGGCTCATTCGGGCCAGCAGGCAGTGCACGGAGAGGCAGTCCGGAGTGGTCAATCCCGCGGTCTCCTCGTGGCCGGGCCAACGATAGCTGATCGTGCCCAGAACGCCCACGCTCCGCCCGGCTCGGCCCAGGAGATGCTCCAGGAGATAGCACACCGTGGTCTTGCCGTTGGTCCCGGTCACCCCGACCAGGGTAACCGGCAGAGAGGCGGTTTGGAAACGGATCCTGGCCAGCTGGGCAAGGGCGTCCCGTACATCCGGCACCTGGAGGCAGCATCCGGACAGATCCCTGGCCTCCGCAGGGATTTCGCGGTCGGACAGGACATATCCCGCCCCGCGGCGCAGGGCCTCCGCGATAAACTCCGCTCCATGCCTTCGCGTGCCGGGCATGGCCACAAAGACGTCCCCCGCCTGCACCGTCCCGGAATGGGTGCGCACTTCGGCCCCGGAGGCAACGGCCTGTTTCAGTTCCGTCCAAAGCTGCATAGGCGGCTATCCTTCCTTGTCCCTGCCCCCCAGCCAAAGCACCACATTCTCCTCTCCCCACTCGCTTCCGGGATCGGGTTTCTGCTTGGCCACAACCACACCGGAGCCCTTCACCGCGGGCACGCTCCCCCTGCGGGCCAAGAGCTCCATGGCCAGACGCAGGGGCATTCCCCGCAAATCCGGCACCCGGGATGCGTCCGTCTCCCGCTTCCCACTCTTTCGGGTGATGATGCGAAAGCTCCTGGCTCCTTCCTTATCCCGCGATACTTGGGAGGCATCCTGGGTCAAGGTCGGACGCCACTCCCGAAAGGCCTTGGTATGACGCAAAAGGGTCTGTCCCACCTTGCGGACCGCCGGAGCCGCCACAACCCCTCCGTAATGATTTTCCTCGGGGCTGTCCACCACGGCGAGGAGGAGGTATTCCGGATCCCGAGCGGGCATGAGGCCGGCGAAGACAGCCAGATAGTCCTCACCGTATCCACCGCTTGCCAGGGCCTGTTGGGCCGTCCCGGTCTTGCCCCCCACGCGGACGCCCTTGATATTGGCCCTTGTGCCGGTACCGTCCCCCTCGACCACACTCTCGAGCATGCCCAGCACCTTTTGCGCTGTCTGCTCGGAATACACGCGCCTTGGCTCCGGCTTGTCCCGGGCCGGCTCCCGGACCAGGGTCAAGGGCTTGCGAACCCCCTTGTTGGCCAGACAGAGATAGGCCCGCCCCATTTGATACAGGTTCTGGGAGAACCCCTGTCCGAAGCTCGCCGAGGCGAGCTCGACCTTGTTCCACTGCATGCTGTTCCGGAGAATGCCCTTGTTTTCCGAGGGCAGGGGCAAGCTCGTCTCCTCCCCCAGGCCCAACGCGCGCAAGTCGCGGGCGTATGGCCCGGCTCCCAGATCCAGGCCGATTTTGGCCGCACCCACGTTACTGGAATAGCGGAGGATCTTTCTTACAGGCAGCCATCCGTAATTGTGAGTGTCCTTAACGGTATAGCCCTTGAAGCTCCAGGTTCCGTTTTCGCAGTAGTAGATCTTTTTCGGCTCGCAGAGGCCTTCCTCCAGCGCGGAGGCCACGAGAAAGGGCTTCATGGAGGAGCCTGCCTCGAAGGCGTCCAGGGCCGCCCTGTTGCGCCACAGCCGGGGCGAATACCTCCTGAAGCAGTTGGGATTGAAAAAGGGATACTGGGCCGAGGCGAGGATGTGGCCGTTATCCACCTTGACCACGAGGAACATGCCGTGATCCCCGCCGTATTCCCGAACAGCCTCGGAGATGGCCTTTTCCGCCGCGAACTGGATCCGGGTATCCAGAGTCAGCACCACGTCCTTGCCGGAGAGCTCTTCCGTGAGCTCTCCGGGGGCATACAACACGCGGCCGAAAGCATCGCGCTGAACCAAGAGCTCCCGCTTTCCGCCGGAGAGCCTGGAGTCGAAGCTGAGCTCAACCCCCTCCAGACCCCGATTATCCATGCCGACAAAGCCGAGGAGCTGCCCGGCCAGTCTGCCCTGGGGATAGATCCGCCTGGGTTCCTGGGTCAGATAGACCCCGGCCAATTCCTTGGATCGAATCTGCTCCGCCTTCTTGTCCCCGATCTTGCGCTCGATCCAGACGAAGCCGCTGTCGTCGTTCAACCGCTTAGCCAGTGCGCCGCGCTCTGTGCTCAATATCCGGGACAGGACTCGGCTGACGCGCTCCGGATCCTCGATCTCCTTGGGCCGAACAAAGACCGAATCCACAGTGACACTCTTGGCCAACAAGGACCCGCGACTGGAATAGATATCCCCCCTGAGCCCCCGGACCGACTCCCTGGTCCAGTACTGGGCCTTGGCTCCCTCGGACAGTTCCAGGCCGTGAACCACCTGGATAAAGTAGGTCTTGACCCACAGGCCGGACCAGATCAGGACCAGGACCCCGGCCAGGAGGACGATGCGCATCCTGGACCAGTCCTTGCGTGTGCGTGTTTTGCCTGTCCGCATCAACACCGTCCCTTGTCACCGCGGGCCGTGGGGGGAAGGATCGACACCCGACCCGGTGCCGGGGTAGGATCCAGCCTCCCGGGAGGCTTTCCCGCCAAGGCTTCGCGTCTAGCGCAGCCTGCGGATCTGTTCTTTTTCCGGGGGCCGAAGGCCCAAGCGCGAGGCCATCTCCTGGAGCTTATAGTCGGAGACGAGATGCATTCTTTCCACTTCGAGCTTGGCATTGAGGGTCTTCTCCGACTGCAGCTCGCTTTCCAGCTGCTTGATGTCGTAGGAAATGTTGACCATCTGGACATTGAGCCAGACCAACCCCAGACTGAGCCCGAAAGCGGCCAGCCCGGAGACGATCAGCCCCCACTTGCCGACCTTGCCCGCTTGATTCTTCCTCTCATCCTGTTTCACCTGTCCTCCGGCGCCTCGGCGACGCGCATCTTCGCGCTCCTGGCGCGCCTGTTGCGCGCGATTTCCTCCGCCGAGGGGGTAATGGGTTTCTTGTGCACCAGCCGCAGGCGCGGCCGGCCGCTACAGGTACAGACCATCTGTTCCTCGGGGCAGGTGCAGCCCCGGGCCGCTTTGCGAAAGGACCACTTGACCAGCCTGTCCTCCAAGGAATGAAAGGAGATCACCGCCACTCGCCCGCCGGGCCGAAGCGATTCTGGAATCCGCCCCAAAAAGGCGGAAAGCTCCTCGAGCTCCTCGTTGACCGCTATACGCAGCGCCTGAAAGGTGCGCGTGGCCGGATGTCTCCGGGCCTTGCGCCTCCATTTGGCCGGATAGGCGCTTTTGACCGCTTCCGCCAGCTCCAGGGTGGTTCGGAAGGGAGCCTTTTCGCGCCGTTGCTGTATTTGCCGGGCAATCCGACCTGCCATGGGCTCTTCTCCGTAGTCCCGAATGATCCTCTCCAGGCGCTCCCTATCCGCCAGATTCACCAGATCCGCCGCCGTCTCCTCCCCGGAATCGGCATCCAGGCGCATATCCAGCGGTCCGTCCTGATGCAGGCCGAATCCGCGCTCGGCACTGTCCAGATGGCGAGAGGAAACCCCCAGATCCAGCACCGCGCCGTGGAGATCCTCCCATCCCAACTGCCGCATCATCTCCGGGAACCGGCTGAAGCGGGATCGGGCCAAGGTCACCCATTCGCTGAGCCCTTGGTCCAGAATCCTCGACTCGGCCTCCTTCAAGCTCTGCCCGTCCCGGTCCAGACCCAGCACGTACGGCGGCGGGGAGCAGGCCCGCAGCACCCCCAGGGCATGTCCCCCCAGACCCAGAGTGCCGTCCAGGTAGCGTCCCCTGGGACGCACCCTCAGCTCCTGCACCACCTCTTGGCAAAGAACCGGATCATGCTCGGCCACATCCTCTCCAATCCCCTTCAGGGACACGCTATTTCATGCAAACCTTCATTCCCGGGCCTACCCGCGCATCAGAGATACAGCTCAAAGCCCGTACCGGAAAGCTCATCCATTATTTCATCGAACTGCTGCTCGGTCTCCTCCATCTGGCCGCTGAACCGCTCTTGATCCCAGATCTCGAATTTCCGGCCCACGCCCGCCAGGACCACATCACTGTCAAGCTTGGCGTAGTTCCGAAGATGGGGCGGTATGAGGATCCGGCCCTGTTTGTCCAGATTGACTTCCATGGCCCCGGCGATGAAAAAGCGCTGGAAGTTCCTGATGCTCCGGTTCACCAGATTGGCCCTGTTGAAGCTGTTCTCGATCTCCCGCCATTCAGGACGGGGATAAGCGGCCACGCATCCATCAAAATTGGTCAGCATGATGCTGCCCTGCTCATCGTGCTCCAGCACGGTGCTCCTGAACTCCGGAGGGAGCATGAGGCGCCCCTTGGCGTCCAGGCTGCGATAGGCGTGGCCTCTGAACATAGTACCCATATCCCACTTCTTACCACTTGTTACCACCACAACGCAAC
>JAIPDU010000006.1 GCA_021737525.1 Desulfohalobiaceae bacterium
AGCAACGGCCTTGGCTATTCTTAATGATCTTAGGAGCTGAGCGGGAACAGGGCTATCCCTTGCGGGAGGCCTCATTCAATGCTTGCTCCAGCCAGGCGGGAAAATCGAGGCGGGTGTTGTCCGTTTCCCCGAAGGATAGCCGCAGGTCCAGGCTGGCCAGCCTGGTATCTGCCAGGCCCTCGAGCTTGACCGCGTCCTTGGGAGTACAGACGATGACTCGGCAGCCAAAATCATCCGCAGTGCGGCGGATCCACTCCCAGTCCTCGCCGGAAAAGGGATGGTGATCGGGAAAGGCCAGATGCCGTTCAGGCGGATCGCCCAGCAGGCTGGTGGCGCTTTGCTCCACTCCTTCTGGACGTCCCACCCCGCTTATGAGGAGATAGGGCTCTCCCGGGGAGAGTTCGACGCTGGAGCCGTCCGGACGCTTCAGGCCCTTGGGTTCCAAGTATACGGAAAAAACGGGTCTGTCCCCCAACAGGACCCTGGAACGCAAACGCGCGAACACCCCTGCCTCGGTCCCGGGCGAGGTGTGGACAACAAACGCGCCTGCCCTCCGGAGGGCCCTCTTCCCTTCACGCCAGGGCCCCGAGGGCAGGACCCTGTTCCAGTCCTGCTTCAGATCCCGTGGAGTCAGCAAAACCAGATCCAGGTCCCGCTCCACCCGCAGATGCTGCATGCCGTCGTCAAGGACGAAAAGATCCGGACGGTTGCGGTCCCAGATCCACTGCCCCCCCCTGTCCCTGCGGGGATCGATCACCACGAGGGCATTCCGGCAGGATCGGGCCAGCATAAGGGGCTCGTCCCCGGTCTCTGCGGCTCGATCCCTTGCACGGACCAGGAAGGGATAGTATGGAGGGATCGCCTTGTATCCTCGGCTGAGTAGAGCGGGAGTCATACCCTTCCCGAGGGCGAATTGCAGAATCCATTCCGCGAGAGGGGTCTTGCCGCTTCCGCCCCAGCTGATATTGCCTATGGACACACAGGGGACGGGCGGCCTCCAGGACCCGAGGATCCGGGTTGCGTACAAGGTCTCGCGAATCCGCATGCCCGCGCCATAGATCCGGCCCGCCGGCCCAAGGAAGCGCCTGCCCCACTCGATCCATCTCTGCTGCGAGGAAGCAACCATGTCTGAACCCATTAACCGCAGTATATCCTAATACATGAGGATTGCAAACTCTTGCAGCGACGAAGGAGATGGATAAGTTTTCCTCCAAGCACTAGCTCGCTGAGCCAGCCTGCCTTTCCTCGAGCCATCTGACCGCCTCGCGGAAATCCAGGCTCCCGCTGTAAATGGCCTGTCCCGTGATCACCCCGGCGAGCCCCTTCTTCCGAAGCGAATAGAGCGCCCGTATATGTTCCATGGAGTCGATCCCTCCGGCCACGATAAGGGGCAGGTCTGTACACTTTAGCAAAGACTCCACGGTCTCCAGATCAACCCCGGACTGCATCCCGTCCCGGCTGATATCGGTGTACACCGCGAAAGCCACGCCCAGGGACTCCAATTCGGGAAGTACCTCAAAAACGGTCGATCCGCTGTCCTCGACCCAGCCCTTGCTCTTGAGCCGCCCTCTGTCCGCGTCCAGGGACACGCCGATCCCGCCCGGATACCAACGGCACAGATCGCGCAGGGCGCTGCGATCCTCCATGGCCAAGGTGCCCAGAACGAGCCGGCTCACCCCGGCCTGGAAATAATTCGCCGCTGTCTCCGCGTCCCGGATGCCCCCGCCCAGTTGGACCGGTATTTCGGAGGCGGCGCAAATCGCGCGGATCAGATCGTAATTCACCGGAACGCCCTGAAAGGCTCCGTCCAGGTCCACAACGTGCAGCCATCTTGCCCCTTGCAAGGCCCAATGCCGGGCCATCCCCACAGGGTCCCTGCCGAAAACGGTGACCTCGTCCGCTCTGCCCTGTTTGAGTCGAACGCACTCCCCGTTCTTGATATCCAGCGCCGGAAAAATGATCATAATCCCATGTCCTTGAGCCCGCGACGGATTCCTTCCGCTGCCAGATCCTCCGCTCTCAACCATTGTCCACCTCGACGAATGAAGTTGCCGATCTCCAGAAGGTTTTCACTCAAGGACTTCTGTTCCTCCCTGAATTGGAAGAACCGCAACACCTCTTCCTGCTCCGGATCGAGCAAAACCAGGCGCAAGGCAACACTTGCCGGGTTCTCCACACCCCACGGCCCTCCTTCGCGCTGCCGCCAATGCGTCAGTTGGGGGACCAGGATGGCGCCAGCGGGGACACAACGTCCCACACTGGCCCAGTACTGCCTGGCGCTTTGCGGTGAGACGGCCTCCCTGGAGAGGACGATCTCCCGACACCCTGCCACGCTCTCCGGTCCACTCAACGAGGTAATCCCCCGTTTTTCCAGCTCCTGCAACAGTTTCCGAGTAAGCTCCTTCAAGTGCTGCTCCGGGACTTCCTGTCCGGAAACCTTTTCACTGGACCCCAAAAGCTCCCAATCATGTCGAGGCTGATGAAAGGAGGCCACAGCCAGCTCCCCCTCGGGCATCCACTGCTTCGCGCCTTGCGGCGCGGTGCAGGACAGGGATGCCACAAGGAGAAGAAGAACGAGCCAGAAAGGATGCCAGCGGCGTATCAAAGCGCCCCCTTTGTGCTGGGGATGTAATTGCCTTTTTGAAGCACGGCTTCCCCCAGAGCGAGCCCCAAGGCCTTGCAGGCCGCCTCGATAAGATGATGTCCGTTTTCACCGTAGACAAAGCCGATATGCAGATTCATTCCGGCCTGATCACTCAGGGATTTGAAGAGCTCCCGCCAGATATCCTTTTCCTGGCCGAAGATCACCGCAGGCAAAACAGACTCCTTGTAGACCAGATAGGGACGTCCGGAAAGATCGACCACGGCCTCGGCCAAGGCCTCGTCCATGGGCACCTTGGCCCAGCCTATCCGGGCCAATCCCTGCTTGTCGCCCGCGGCCTCGCGCAGGGTCCGGCCCAGACAGAGCCCGCAGTCCTCCACGGTATGATGGGCGTCCACGTGCAGATCGCCCCTTGCGGACAGCTCCAGATCGAATCCGGCCCAGAAGGCGAGGAGATGCAGCATATGGTCCAGACAGCCAAGGCCGGTATCGATCCGCGCCTCTCCCGCGCCGTAGAGGTTCAACGAAGCGGAAACCCGTGTTTCCCGGGTTTCCCTGCTGTATTCGGACTTGCCCGGAACCATAGGCTCACTCCCCGGCCCCGGAAGAGACTCCCCGGGGCCTGTTATTCAGAATCGGCACCACTGTCCTCCTTACCCTTCGGCTCACGGCGGCCGAAGATCCTGGCAATCCAGATACTCGCCTCGTAGAGGACGATCACCGGTCCGGCCATAAAGGTCTGGGTGAAGAGATCCGGCGGTGTCAGCAGAGCGGAGACGGCGAATATGACCAGTATAGCGTATTTTCGAACCCTGCGCAGCATGCCCGAGGTCACCACCCCCAGCCTGGCCAGGAAGAAGACGACCAGGGGGAGCTCGAACACCACCCCGAAGGCCAGCAGTATGCGCAAGGCGAAGGAGAAGCCCTCCTTCATGCTGATCATGGGGCTGATATACTGGTTGGTGAAGCTCATGAAAAAGTTGTACGCGGGGGGGAAGATGATGAAGTACCCGAAGAGCGCTCCCCCTACAAAGAGGATGGCGGAACACAAGGCGATGGGAATGATGTACTTGCGCTCGTTGGCGTAGAGGCCGGGCTTCACGAAGAGCCAGGCCTGATAGAAAATATAGGGGCTGGTCAAAAAGATCCCCGCCACAAGGGCCACCTTGATATAGGTGAAAAAGGCCTCGTGCGGGGCAGTGTAGATCATGGAGCTCCCCTCCGGCATGACCCGGTAGAGAGGTAACATGAGCCATTCGAACAACTGCTGGGAAAAGGCGAAGCACGCGAGCATGCCCGCAAAGGCCGCGGCTATGGCGTGAACGATGCGCTTTCGCAGATCCTGCAGATGGTCCAGAAAGCCCATCTCGCCCTGGTCGGAGGCATTACCCGCTTCGGAACGCTCCCTCTCCTCGCTCATGCCCTGCTCCCTTTGTCCGGCTCATCCGAATCAGCCCTCTCCTGGCCTTTGCTGTCCCCGGTTACGTCACTGTCCGCTCCATCCGGGCTGGAACTCGAATCGTCCTCTGAGGGGGAGGCCCGTTCCCCGTCCTTCTGTTCCCCGCTTTCAGATCCTGCGCCGATGGCGGCATCAGCTGCCTTGTCCTTCTCCTGGCGATCCAGATCGGAAAGCTTGGTCTCCAGATCAACGGTTTTTTTCACATCCGAGCTCATGCGGCGGAACTCGGCCATACCCTTGCCCAGAGTCCTGGCCACGTCCGGCAGCTTGGAGGGCCCGATAACCAAGAGGGCGACCACCAGGATCACCAGAATTTCTGTCGTACCTAGGCTAAACATTGCTTCCCGTTTCCTTTCCTCCCCGCCGCTTCGCACACGGAAGGAGGGTGAGATGTGTCAGCCCCGCATGGGATCTTCCGGAAAACCTATTCCCACTCGATGGTGCTGGGTGGCTTGGAGGAGATGTCCAGCACCACCCGGTTCACTCCCCTGACCTCATTGATGATCCTGTTAGATATCTTGGAGAGCAGCTCGTCCGGCAGCTTGGCCCAGTCCGCTGTCATCGCGTCCGTGCTCTCCACAACCCGCAGCGCGACCACGTGCTCGTAGGTCCGCTCGTCTCCCATGACCCCCACGGTCTTCATGGGAAGCAGCACGGCAAACCCCTGCCAGATCTTGAAATACCACCCCGAGGCCATCAACTCGTTGTGCACGATGCGATCCGCCTGACGCAGGATCTCCAGTCCCTGGGAGTCCAGCTGACCTATCATCCTGATGGCCAAGCCTGGCCCGGGGAAGGGGTGACGCCAGACCAGAAAATCCGGCAGGCCCAGCTCAAGGGCGACCTTGCGCACCTCGTCCTTGAAGAGCTCCCGCAGGGGCTCGATGAGCTCGAGATCCATCCGTTCCGGCAGGCCGCCCACATTGTGGTGCGACTTGATAACCGCTGAAGGCCCTTTGGAGGACACGCTCTCGATCACATCGGGATAGAGAGTGCCCTGGGCCAAATAGCGCACTCCGGAGATGGAGCGGGCCTCCCTCTCGAAGATCTCGATAAAGGTGTTGCCCACGATCCTCCGCTTTTCCTCGGGATCGGAGACCCCCTCCAGCCGGCTGAGAAACTCGTCCTGGGCCTGAACGTAGCTCAGATTGAGATCGAAATGGCGCCGCAGATACTGCACCACCTCCTCGCCCTCGTCCGCCCGCAGGAGCCCGTTGTCCACAAAGATGCAGTGCAGCTGCTCCCCCAGGGCCTCGTGGAGCAGCACCGCCACGACAGTGGAGTCGATCCCTCCGCTCAGGCCGCACACCACTTTGCTGGACCCCACTCGCTCGCGCACCTCCCGGATCTGGGTATCGATGAAGGAGGCCATGCTCCAGGTAGGCTGCAAGCGGGCGACTTCAAAGAGGAAGTTGCGCAGGATCCTGTCCCCGCCCTCGGTATGGGAGACCTCGGGATGGAATTGCAGGCAGTGGACACCCCGTCCCGGATGGGCCATGGCGGCCACATCCACCTGATCCGTTCGCGCGGGCACGGCGAATCCCTCCGGTGCCTCAAGCACGGTGTCCCCGTGGGACATCCAGACCTTGAGCACGTCACCCGGACCGGCAACGCCCTTGAATAAAGGACTGTCCTGGAGGACCTCCAGATCGGCCCGGCCGTACTCCCGGTTCTCCGACGGCTGGACACGGCCGCCGCATATACGGGCCAAAAGCTGCATCCCGTAACAAATCCCCAGAACGGGACAACCCAGGGAAAGAACGCTGCTCTCCAGGCCCGGAGACTCGGGATCGGATACGCTTGCCGGTCCCCCGGAAAGGATCAGGGCGCTCGGTTCGAGCTCCTCCAGGCGGTCCGGCGAAATCCCGCAGGGATGGATCTCGGAATAAACTCCCGCCTCTCGGACTCGCCTGGCGATGAGCTGGGTATACTGCGACCCGAAGTCGAGAATAACCACTTTCTGTTGCTTTTGCGTCAAGGAGTGGGCTCCTGTATTTTTGGAAGCAGTATTCGGTAAGGAACTTGACTACTCAAGTCCCGGATTCAAGTCTCCTATCCTATGTTATGCACAAGGCAATGCTTGGACGAAGACTTGTCCCTGTCCGAGGCGCAAGGAATCGGGAAACCGCAGTGTATGCCGAATACATGAGGATTTCACCATTTCGCGGCAACGAAGGAGAGGGGCAAATATTCGTCCAAACAACTAGCTCATGTCCACCTGGTAGTTAGGCGCCTCCTTGGAGATGAGCACGTCGTGGACATGGCTCTCCCTGTATCCGGCCTGAGAGATCTGGATAAAGCGCGACTTGCTCTGCAGCTCGGCGATATCCGCGCTGCCTACATAGCCCATCCCGGAGCGCAGGCCGCCCACAAGCTGGTACAGGGTCTCCCTGACCTTTCCCTTATAGGGGATGCGCCCCACGATCCCCTCCGGAACGTACTTCTCCATCTCCTCCTGACCGTAGCGATCCCGGCTGCCTTCCCGCATGGCGTCGATGGAGCCCATTCCCCGATAGATCTTATAACGCCGGCCCTGATAGAGGATGGTCTCCCCGGGGCTCTCCTCGGTCCCGGCGAGCATGCTGCCCATCATCACCGAATCCGCGCCCGCCGCAAGGGCCTTGACCAAATCCCCGGAGAACTTCACTCCGCCGTCCGCGATGAGGCATCGATCCATCTCCCTGGCGGCCTGGATGCACTCCATGATGGCCGTGACCTGGGGAACCCCCACACCGGAAACCACTCTGGTGGTGCAGATGGATCCCGGACCGATCCCCACCTTGATGCTGTCCGCTCCGGCCTGGAGCAGGGCCCGACTTCCGTCGTAGGTGGCCACATTGCCCGCAATGACCTGGCACTGCGGGAAATGGTGCTTGATGAACTCCACCGCCCGGATCACGTTCCTGCTGTAACCATGGGCCGAATCAAGCACCAGTGCGTCCACACCGAAGTGAACCAGGGACTTGACCCGTTCCTCCATGTCCTCGCCCACTCCGACTGCCGCACCGACCCGCAGCCGCCCCAGCTCGTCCTTGCAGGCATCGGGATACTTCTTGATCTTCTCGATGTCCTTGATGGTGATCAGGCCCTGCAGCCTGCGCTCGCCGTCCACAACGAGAAGTTTTTCGATCCGGTTGTGATGCAGGACGCTCTTGGCCTGCTCCAAATCCGTCCCCGGAGACACGGTGACCAGGTTTTCCGTGGTCATGATCTCCGCGACACGGGTCTGCATATCCCGGACGAACATCACGTCCCTGTTGGTCACGATCCCGGCGACGACTCCCTCCTGAACCACCGGCAAACCGGATATCTTGTAGTGGGCCATGATCTCCAGGGCCTTCCCCACGGTGCAATCCGGCTCGATACTCACCGGATCCACGATCATGCCGCTCTCCGATTTCTTGACCTTTTCCACCTCCCGGCTCTGGGCCTGGACGCTCATATTCTTGTGCACGATCCCCAGGCCTCCCTGTCGAGCGATGGCTATGGCCATTTCCGCCTCGGTTACCGTGTCCATGGCCGCGCTGAGGAGCGGAATGTTCAAGCTTATCTCCGGTGTGAGCTTGGTGCTCACATCGACCTCGTGCGGCAGCACTTCGGTATAGTCGGGCAAAAGCAGGACATCGTCGAAAGTGAGGGCGAATTTCTGCACTTTATCCATGATGCGGAACCTCCTTGAAGGCCTTGACGGCCTATTCCTCGTTTGAGGGCGACTGCGACAGCTCGCGACGCGCCCTGTCCTTGAGCTCGGAATCGGCTCCCTCCGCGCTCAGCACCCGCCGGAAATGCTCCCTGCCCTTTTCCGGCTCCTCCAGATGGGCGGTCAAAAGCAGACCCAGATTATAATGGGCGTAGGCATTGTCCGGGTCCAGCTCCAGGACGCGACGCAACTGGCTTGCGGCATCCTGGTGTCGATTCAGGCGATAGTAGCACATGGCCAGCCTTTGCCTGGGACCCGGCTTATCCGGCGTGATATCCACAACTCGTTCCCAGAACTTGGCCGCTCTCTCAAAGGACTGCATGGACATGAACATCCGGGCCACTTCGGTCAGGGCTTGGACATCCTTGGGATTCTCCTGGATGCGGCCCATCAGCTCCGCAACACGGTCCATGGCCTCTTGAGGGGGCTGCTGGGAGGCTTGCCGGCGCGTCTGTTCCTGCTGCTTGGTGAGAAGGGGATGCTGGACCCTGTAAAGCAGGGAATAGCCCAGCACAGCAAGCAGGCTGAGGGCGGTAATGACCAGTACCAGTTTCGCGCCCTTACCAGTCGTCGCGGGCATCGCTTTCCTCCTTGAGCTCCAGCTGCTGCAGCCTGCGCCTGATCCGCCCGGTTTGACCCGCCAAAAAGGCGATGTATCCGCACACTCCCAGCCACACTACCGCGTTTGCGGCAAGCAATAGCTCCATTGACTCCATGGGGACCACCTTGATCGACCTGTTTTGCTCCCGGAGGGAACGGGATTCTTCTCTGTTGAAAAGGCCCGCTACCATTCTACCAGTCCCCCCAGAGGAGCACGGCGAGCCTGTGCTTGATTTCCAGCTGTCTGGAGCGCAGCCAGAGCATAAGCCCGCATAGCGCGCCCCAGGCAAGCAGGGAGAGAACGAGGGTTATGGCCATGCTATCAGGCAATCCGCCCTCGCGGCTGGCGATCACCGAAGGATGAGCGCTGCGCCACATGCGTGCCGAAAAGAAGACGAGCGGGACATCGAGAAAGGCCACGATTCCCAAAACCGCGGCCGCGGTTTTCATCTTGGCTTCCGCTGGATCCATATGGCGCACCAGGAGATATCCCGAATAGACGAACCACATGACCAGGGCGGTGCTCAGCCTGGGATCCCAGGTCCACCACGTGTTCCAGGAGGCCTTGGCCCAGGCCATCCCGGTCAAAAGGACCAGGCCGGAGAACAGGACCCCGATCTCCCCTGCCGCCCCGGCCAGAAGGTGATACATCTCCCGCCTGCGCAGGAGGTACAGGGCACTGAAGACAAAGACGAGGAAAAAGCAGACGAATCCCCACCAGGCCAGGGCCACATGGGTGTAGAATATCTTTTGGATCAACCCCATCTGGGCTTCCACAGGGGACCAGATCCAGATCGCGTACTGGCTCGCGAGCATGAGCAGCCCCGCAAGTCCGGCTGCCGCGGAAATCCTCCACTGTGTCACCTAGGCACCCCACTTCATTCGGCGTAGACAAAGGGAAAAAGAATCAAGCCGGCCCCGGCGAAAACCGCGTCGAAGGCCAGGATTAGGCCGTACCAGGAAGTCAGGTCCCCGGTCTCCGCGGTCGTTGCCAGCAGCGAGGCGCCGATGTGGATCCCGGCCATGATCAGGGGCACCTGCAGGGGAAAGAGGATCACGCTGAGCAGGGATTCCCTGGTGCTATGCCCCTGTCCCAGGGCCCCGAAAAGCGATCCCAATAGAATCAGTCCGGCATCCACGGAAAAAAGCAACCCCGCCCCGGCGGTCCATGAACTCAAGGCACCCGCACCGAGAAAGACCACTCCCGCGGGCAGGAACAGAAGCTGTAGCAGGAGCAGGAGCAATCCCCCGGCCAGGGCCTTGCCCAGCCAGACGGACTGGACGGGTATGGGGGCCATGAGGAGGCCCTCCCGGGCCAGGCTCTCCTCCTCGACGGCATAGAGCCCGTTGAAGATCAGAACCAGGCTGAAACAGGAGGCGAGCCAGAAAACCGCCGCGATCCAGCTCTCCGGTATCTCGCTCCCGCTGCCAGCCAGACTGAAGAGGAAGATGAGCAGGAGACCGAGCAGCGCGGCCTGGACCATCCCCCGCCCCTGAAACAGAAGCAGCCCGATGTCCTTTCTGGCAATGAGACACGCGCCCGGCAGCATACAATACCGCCTAGCAAAGCCCCGGCCCGGAAGTTGCGGACTCCGGCGATCCCTGATCCGGGACCTCCATCCATCCGCTCCGGTCCTTGAGATGCAACATCCGGTCAGCCAGGGGCATATCCCTCTCCGGGTAGTGGCTCACCCACAAAACGATGCAGCCGTTTCCGCGCAACTCGTGGATCACCTCCTGCAACACCCCCCGGGAAGGCGTATCCAGCCCGGTGGAGGGCTCGTCCAGAAGATAGATCCTGGGGGCGAGACACAGGATCCTGGCCAGGCTCAACCGCTGCAGCATGCCGCGAGAGTAGAATGCCACAGGCTCGTGCTTGACCCGCTCCAATCCGAAACGGGCCAGAGCCTCCTCCATGCGCCGTCCATCCGTGGAAATGCCGTAAAGCCTGGACCAGAAGCGCAGATTCCGCCATGCGCTCAAACCGGGATAGATATAGGGCTGGTGCCCCACGTATCCGATCTCCCCGGGCTCAACCCCCACATGGAGCCTGCCCGCGCTCGGCTGGAGCAGTCCGGCCAGAATACGAAGCAGAGTGGACTTGCCGCTGCCGTTCTCCCCCAGGACCAGAACCACCTGTCCCTGGTCCACACGGAAGTCCAGTTTCCGGAAAACGGGCTTGACCCCGAAGAACTTGCCCAGACCCTCGGCCTCAATAAGCATGGCCGGGCCGGGGATTTCCCTGTTTGCGCACACCGAGCAGACCGAGCAGGCACATGAGTCCGCCGCCGATCCAGATCCAGTTGATCAGCGGCATGACCTGGGCCTTGACCCGCACGATCCCCTCCTGGTTCACCCCGAGAAGGGTCACGTAGATCTCGTCCCCCAACCCGGGGATGACCGAGGCCTCGGCGAAAGGCTGCCTGAAGTTCTGGTACATCCTGCGTTCCGGCTGGAGAAGGCCCAGGCCGACCTCCTCGTCCGCGACCCGTATGCTGGCCACAGAGGCGGTCATTCCCTCATGGCGCTCGGTGCTCATTCCCTCGAAGGTGAAGGTGTACTCCTGGATATGGAAGCTGTCCCCCTTGCTCAGAATGGCCTCGGCGGTGGTCTGGTACGGACCGGAGACGGCCACGCCCAGACCCAGAAGGCAGAGCCCCAGATGCACCCCCCAGGTGCCCCAGGTTCCCTGGCGCCGCAGCAAGGAGCGGTTTTGCCAGAGATACAGAGCCACGGAGGCAAAGGCGCAGACAATCACGGCGATGGCCAGCAGGGGCAGCCTGGGAGGCAGGCCCGCCAGCCACAGGACGGCGGCCAGACCGAGAAAGAGGCCGGGCAGAAAGAAGGCCCGGAAACGGTCCAGGCGGGGCCGATTCCAGCCCAGGCCCGGGCAAAGGGCCAGCAGCAGAAACACGATACCGAACAGCGGCAGGCAGACCCTGTTGTAGAAGCCCGCATCCACGCCCATGGAGGACTCCAGCACCAGCTGGCTCAGGGCGGGCAGCAGGGTCGCCGCTCCGATAACCAGGGTCAGGGCGAGCATGAGCCAGGTCAAGAGGACCACGAACCCTTGCCTGCTGACCATGTCCGCCAGCTCCTTGCGCGCTTCGGGCCTGGCGATGCCGGAAACCAGCAGGGTCAGCGCCAGGGAGGCCAGAAGCAGGCTCAGAAGGGGCATGGCCGCAGTGTTGTCCCCGAAGGTGTGCAGGGAGCTGAGCACCCCGCTGCGAGTGAGGAAGGTGGCGAAGAAGCACAGGAAGAGCGTGAGCCCGGCGAGCAGGATGTTGCTCCGCCCCAGGACCTGAAAGCGCCTGTTCAGAAGGGAGGTGTGCAGAAAGGCCGTGGCCGCGAGCCAGGGAAGCAGCGAGGCGTTCTCCACCGGATCCCAGGCCCAGTACCCGCCCCAGCCCAGCTCCATGTAGGACCACCAGGCCCCGATAACGATGCCCGCGGTCAACAGGACCCAGGCCAGGAGAAACGGGTTGCGCACTCCGCGCAGCCAGGGATAGTCCTCTCCGGAGAGGCCGAAGGCCAGAGCCGCGCAGGCTGGCACGGTGAATCCGGCGTATCCCAGGAACAGAACCGGCGGATGGAAGATCATGCCCGGATTCTGCAGCAGGGGATTCAAGCCGCTCCCCTGCGCCGGAGCCGGGGAGAGAAGGAGAAATGGATTGCTCACCGTGGTCAGAAGCAGGAGAAACATCGCCTCCACTGCGAAGAGGAACATCCAGAACGCGGTCCTGGTTTCACCGGGCATCTCCCTGTACCCCGGCTGCAGGGTCCAGATCGCCCCCATGGCGGCGATGGCCAGGGCCCAGAAGAGGAAGGAGCCCTCCTGTCCCGCCCAGAAGGCGCTGAAGGCATAGTACCAGGCCATGGCGCTGTCGGTGTGGTCGCGGACATAGGCCAGGGAAAAGTCGTGGGAGACCAGCGCACCGAAGAGGACGGCGCTCGCCGCGGCAAGCAGGACCAGGAGCAGCACCTGGCCGCGCTCCATCCAGACGGCATGAGCGGCTTGACCCCGCCAGAGGCAGGCCAGGGCGTAGGCCGCTCCGCCCAGAGCCGCGAAAAGGGCCAGGAGCAGGGAGAAATAGGCGAGTATTGCCATGGGTCACATCCCGCGGGCGAAAGAGGTTGTCAGGACTCGCTCTCGTACTTGGAGGGACATTGGGTCAACAGGGTGTGGGCGGAAAAGACGTTGCCGCTGTCTCCCATGCTGCCTTCGACGATGACTTCGGTCCCGGGCTTGAGGTTGTCCGGCAGGACGCCGCTGTACTTGACGCGCAGCGTCTGCTGCGGATTCTCCTTGTCCGCCAGCCGAAGCACCGCCTCATCGTCTCCGGAAGCGTCTGGCAGGCCATCCGGGGCGATGGTGCCGAAGACCCTGGCCTTTTGCACCTCTTGAGGGGTTTTGGCCAATGCCTCGGACACATTGAGGAAGTACATGTTGCTCTGCTGAATGCCACTCAGGACAAGGTAGCCAAGTCCCAGGCACAAAAGCCCCAGAGCCGCGATATAGACTGTCTTCTGGTTTTTTTTGGACCGCATTCACGCACCCTTTTCCGGGAAGCACCGCCCGGGGTCGCGCCTCCGGGCTGCATGCAACTTGCCTTCCTTCAGGCCCCCTGCTTGTTCCGCAGAAGCTCCTGCTTCTTCTCCAGGGCCAGTTGCCGCATATCCGCGACCTGATCGGTTTCGTCCATGATCTCGTCGCCCAGGATCTCCTCCAGGATGTCCTCCAGGGAGATAATCCCGGCGACTCCCCCGTATTCATCCAGAACCACGGCCAGATGGATCCGGGACTCCAAAAATTTGACTAAAACCCGATCCAAGGTCAAGCTCTCCAGGACGAAGTGGACCTGTTTCATCATCTGCTGCAGGGAAAGATCCTTTTTCCCCTCCGCTAAAGCCTCCAGCACCTCGCGGCGGTAGACGATGCCCACCACTTCCTCCGGATCCCCCCCGGCGTAAACCGGGACCCGGCTATAGGGCCAGACATGCTCCCCGTCCCACACGTCGCAGACACGGTCCTCCGCTGGCAGGGAAAAGATCACCGTGCGCGGGGTCATCACCTCCCGCACGGTCCGATCGTCCAGGGCCAGGATATTCTGGATGCTCAGCTCCTCGAACCGCTTCAACCCCCCGCTTTTCCGGGTCAGGCTCACCATGGCCAAAATATCCTCCTCATTGGCATCCGGACCCATCTTGTTCTTGCCCAGAAGATTGACCAGGAGCCCGATGGACTTGATAGCCGGATAGAAGGCCAGGACCAGGGACTTCAAGGGATAGGCCAGGATATGGGAAAAGGGCCGGTTGTAGAGGACCCCGATGGTTTTGGGGATGATCTCGGAAAAAATGAGAATGGTTAAGGTAAACACCAGGGAAAAGGTGAACATGGAGGACTCGCCGAAGACCTTCGCCGCCGCGGCTCCAGCGACAGCCGCCCCTGCGGTGTTGGCAACCGTATTCAGGGTCAGGATGGCGGTAATCGGCTCGTCCACCCTCCGGCGCAGGGCGTAGAGCACATCCCCGATGCGCTTGCCTTCCCCGCGCAATTTTTCTATATAGCTCCAAGACACGGAATAGAGGACGGCCTCGGCCAGGGAGCAAAAAGCGGATATCCCCACGGCAAGCCCGAAGGAGATGATCAAGGTTTCCATACAGCTCGCGATTTACCTCGGTGAAGCGGGATTCAGGGATTAGACTCTGCCCGGGGTGCGGCTTACCGCCGTTCTCCCTCCCGGGGCCTCATACGCCGCGGCCCGCCTTTTTCCCCGACTTCCGGGGCACGGAGGAATAGACAGCACGAGCCGGCCGCGCTCTGCATTGGGATTGAGGATTCAGCCCCATCCGGCTCGCGTCATTGACCTTTCAATTTAGCAAACTCCTGGACCGACTGCAATGCGCAACTGCGCCGCAAAGCCGCAAGAGAACACCCACAGCACAGACAGCGGGCCACAATAATGCACGATGTGCACAACATCCTCCTCGACCGTGACGGCACCGTCATCCGGGAAAGACATTACCTGAGCAGCCCGGAGCAGGTGGAGCTTCTGCCCGGGGTGGCCCGGTCCCTGCAACGCCTGAGCCTGGCCGGATTCCACCTCTTCCTGCTCAGCAACCAGTCCGGGATCGGCAGGGGCTACTTCACCGAATCCGATCGAAAAATGGTGGACCGGAGGCTGGAAAGCCTGCTTGTCCCCTACCGGGTTGCCTTCCGGGGCAAGCTCCACTGTCCGCATACCCCGCGGGACGGCTGCACCTGCCGCAAGCCGCGCACGGGGATGTGGTCCGTCCTGCAGCGGGAGTTCGGGCTTCGTGCCGAACAAAGCCTCATGGTGGGGGACAAGATGTCGGACGTGGGATTCGGCAAAAACGCCGGCCTGGCGGCGACGGTCCTCCTACTCACCGGTCACGGGGCCGACGAGGCGCGGGATTGGGGGATACCCGAGCCGAGCGGGCCCTGGCGCGAAGAAGGAGAGTCCCGGCCCGGGGAATGGCCCGATGTCATCGCCCGTGACCTGGACGCGTTCCGTGCCTGGCTCCTGCGGGGCTGATGCGTCCCGCCTTCCACGTGCCTGCCGGCTTCTTCCTTGCCTCATCCGGCCTGAGCTGATATGTAGCCGGCCACGTAAAACAATTGTAACTATTCATCAACTCTAAGATCGGGATAAGTCTACCCGGGGTAGACTCCCGGTTCCGCAAGGTGCTGAACAGTTACAAAGAATTCAAGGTTGAAGTTAACCCCGTGAAGGGATAAAGGGGACCATAAGGATTTCCCGGAGAACAGCTGTGCAGTCCCAAGATCAAGGAGAGGGATCAGGCAGCGCTCCTTGCCCGCACTATGTTCAGTATTCCTTCTGGCACCCGAGCGGAGTGACCACGGAACATGAGGCATCGTCGACGTCCCCTCAGCATCGCTTGCGCCGCCTTGTCCGGGCTTTGCCTCGTCGCGTCCCTCTGCTTCGCCTCCCCTCCCAAGCTCTACTTCGAAAAGAATCTCCAGGAGCAAAACAAGGAACGCTACGCCTATCGGATCAAGAAGGGAGACCACGTCTACGATATCCTGCGGCGCTTCAAGATCTCCTCCGAGCTAAGGCCCCGTATACTGGAGCGCACCAAGGAGTTCAATCCGCAAATCGAAGATGCCGATCGCCTGGAGGTGGGACAGCGGATCACCATTCCCCTCCCCCCGGAGCAGGTGAGGGGCGAACTCGCCCTGTCCTCCCGGGAAAATGGCACGCGGAACGCTTCCGAAAGGGAAAGACCCCGGACCACGGAAGCGGAGGGAACTACCGGAGAAAAGACCTCGGCGGCCGGTAAAAAGCCCACTGCGAACGGTGGAAAGACCTCGGCGGCCGGCAAGGACTCCGGCGGCGGCAAGGACGCGGCGGGCGGCAAGGACCTGTGGAGCCCCCCTTCGCGCGAGACCGAAGCCGAACCGGAGCCGGAGCCAAAGCCGGAGGGAAAGGACAAGCAAAGGCGCCTGGCCCTGAAGATGCTGCGCGAAATGGGATTCAGCCCGTCCGCGGAGGACAAGATCCTCTATCCCTCGCAGAGAGGGGGCTGGGTCCATATCGACCTGGATCGCACACCCATACTGGAAACCCCGTGGGGGCAGTCCCTGCTCCTGGTCCCGGATCAGTACGCCACCTCCCTGATCCGCAAGAAGGTGGAGCGAACAGACCTCCGTGCCTGCCGGGTGAAGGATTCCTGGGCCCTGACCGATCTGTTCCAGAGCCTGCAGAAGACCACGAAAAGCAAACTCATCTTCTGGAGCCCCGGCGAGAGCCTCATCCTCAACTTCCGGCAAATGGTTCTGGAAATGCGGGCCCTGTACCAATTCGTGATCAAGACAGGCGGCCGGTCGCGGTATTACCTCTTTTTCCGGGCCCCTTTGGCCCAGGAGCGCGCTGCGGAGTTGCTCGCGGGATTTTTGGGGCCAAAGGAAATCCGTTTCTACACCATCCCGGATGCCAAGGGAGCTCGGGAGCTCACCCAAATACGACCCTCATCCGCGGATCCACAGGAGCAGCCCCGCTTCAGCTTCGCCAACCTCTGGCCCCGTGTGGAGGACACGCTGAGATCCAAGGGCGAGACACCGGATCCTCCGGGAAACCGCAACCCCGGAACCCTTCTCAACTTCCTGCGGGAACGGGACCTGGCGGAAAAAGGGACCGTCCGCCTCCAATTCCTGCAGGAGGAAACCCCCTCCACTTCGGTGGTCCTGACCCTGCGCGCGACAAAGCTCCGCCTGGATCCTCCGGCTGTTCTGCTGCCGGACAACATGGCGGACCCCTACCTTTGCGGTCTCCTGGGCCTGGAGGGGTACGACGGATACAGCCTGTGAGGCCCCATTCCCATGGGCCGGGAAAAAACGAGCCCGCTGCCTGGGCAGCGGGCTCGCTGAAAAACCGAACAGATCCGACAACTAACTGCTTCGCAACAGCTCGCGTGCCTTGTGCAGGACACCTTCCGTACCCAGGCCGAAATGCTTGAACAGCTCCCCGCCGGGAGCGGACGCGCCGAAGCGATCCAGTCCCATGACCGCCCCCTTGCTGCCCGCGTATTTGTACCAGGCGTCGGTGGTGCCGGCCTCCACCACCAACCTGGGAACATCCCGCGGCAGCACGGAATTTTTGTATTCCGCCTCCTGGGCCTCGAAGATTTCCAGGCAGGGCATGGAAACCACCCTCACCTTGCGGCCCTCCTGATCCAATTGCCTTGCCGCACGCACAGCCGGCTCCACTTCGGAACCGGTGGCGATGATAACCAGCTCGGGCCTGTCCTGCGAGTCGAGCAGGATGTATCCGCCTCGCTCGATCTCCTGGGCCGCGGTCAGGTTGCGCACCCGCTGGGACATCTTCTGCCGGGAAAGGACCAGGGCCGAGGGTGCCCTGGCGGTCTCCAGGGCCACCCGCCAGGCGACTTGGGTCTCCACGATATCGCAGGGCCGCCAGACCCGGAGCCCGGGAATCATCCGCAGGGACGCCGTGTGCTCCACCGGCTGGTGCGTGGGCCCGTCCTCGCCCACGCCTATGGAGTCGTGGGTCAGAACGAACATGCTCCGGATCCCGCTCAGTGCGGCGAGGCGCATGGCGCTGCGGGCGTAATCGGAGAAGACGAGGAAGGTGCCGCAGTAGGGAATGCATCCGCCGTGCAGGGCGAGGCCGTTGACCATGGCGGCCATGCCCAGCTCCCGGACCCCGTAGTAGACGTAGTTGCCTTCGATACGGCCCTCCTCCACAGGGCAGGAACTGGAGCACAACGTGCTGTTGGAGCCGCTCAGATCGGCGGAGCCGCCCACCAGCTCGGGAAGCTGGGGGCCCAGCCGCTCCAGGATTGCTTGGGAGGCCTTGCGCGTGGCCAGGTCCTGTTCCTCGCGAACCAGCTCCTGCAGGTGCTCCTGGGCCGCCTCCCGGAATTCTTCCGGGAGATCGCCCTTCATGCGGCGCTTGAATTCCCGGGCCAGATCGGGATATTCCGCTTCGTACGCGGCAAAGCGCTCCTCCCAGTCCTTTTGCAGCTTACGCCCCGTTTCCCGGGCATCCCAGGCGTCGTACACCTCGCGGGGGATAACGAAGGGGGGATGCTCCCAGCCCAGGTTCTTCCGGGTGGCCTCCACCTCCTCCTCGCCCAGGGGGGCGCCGTGCGACTTGTGGCTCCCGCTCATATTGGGCGAGCCATAGGCGATCCGGGTCTTGCAGCAGATCAGGCTGGGCCGGCCCACGTCCTGTCTGGCCTGTTTCACCGCTTCGGAGACGGCCCGGGGATCGTGGCCGTCCACCCCGGGGATCACCTGCCAGCCGTAGGAGGAGAAGCGCGCTGCCACGTCCTCGTTGAACCACTGCCGCACATTGCCGTCGATGGAGATCTCGTTGTCGTCGTAGAACACGATGAGCTTGCCCAGCCCCAGAGTCCCGGCCAGGGAGCCCACCTCATGGGAGATGCCCTCCATGAGGCACCCGTCACCGGCAAAGACATAGGTGTAGTGATCCACGATCCGATGCTCGGAAGTATTGAACCGGGAGGCCAAAAGCATCTCCGCCAGGGCCATCCCCGCTGCGTTGCCCAGTCCCTGGCCCAGGGGTCCGGTGGTGGTCTCCACGCCAGGTGTCTGGCCGTATTCCGGGTGTCCCGGGGTCTTGGAGCCCATTTGCCGAAAGCGCTTCAACTCCTCCAGGGACAGATCGTACCCTGTCAGATGGAGCAGGGAGTAGAGCAGCATGGAGGCATGCCCGTTGGACAGGACGAACCGGTCCCGATCCACCCAGGAAGGCTCCGCTGGATTGTGCTTCAGGTAATCGCTCCACAGGACCTGGGCTATGTCCGCCATGCCCATGGGGGCACCTGGATGACCGGATCCCGCCTGTTGCACTGCGTCCAGGCTCAGCATCCGGAGCGCGTCCGCCATTTTTTTCCTCTCTTGCATGAGACCTCCCAGCGGCAAAATGTGGTATTTGACTCTTCGGCCCTTTGCAGTATAGATGGTGATGTCCCCTGAAAAGCCCTTCCGGGAAGGATCGAGACGGGGGCCGCCCCGGCGTGCGGGCCGGCTCCCCGGCAGGGAGACCTTCCCGAGCAGGCGAATCGCGGGGCAACCTGTGCATGCCTTGGCTTAAGCCATTCTGTCAACCGCGGGGCCATGGGCCCGGGAGCCGGTTATGAGCACACCGACAACCAAGCCGATTCTTTCACCTTCGCTTCTGTCCGCGGATTTCGGGAGGCTGGATCAGGAGCTCGCCGATCTGGAGGGGGCGGGGCTCTCCTGGGTCCACTGGGACGTCATGGACGGCGCCTTCGTGCCCAACATCACCCTCGGCGCGCCCATCGTCAAAAAATGCCGGCCCAAGACGCACCTCTTCTTCGACGTCCACCTCATGGTGGACCGGCCGGAGCGCTATCTGGACCAGTTCCTCGATGCGGGAGCCGATCTGCTCTGCATCCACGCCGAGGCCTGCACCCACCTGGAATCCGCGCTGAGCCGCATCAGCCACGGCGGGGCCCGGGCGGCCCTGGCCCTGAACCCCCATACTCCGCTGGCCTGTCTGGACTACATCCTGCCCCAGCTGGACATGGTGCTGATCATGAGCGTCAATCCCGGCTTCGGCGGGCAGAGCTTCATTCCCTTCAGCCTGCGCAAGATCCGGGATCTGGCGGAACGGATCCGCGAGGCGGGAACAAAAACCCTGATCCAGGTGGACGGGGGGGTAACTCCGGAAAATGCCGAATCCCTTGTGGCCAACGGGGCGGACGTCCTCGTTTCCGGCTCGGCCTTTTTCGCCCATCCCCCCTATAGCGAGCGGCATCAGCGTTTCCTGCAGGAGGCCCGGAAGGGTCTGGGGAGCGCAGGGAAATAGCCGGCCTCGGCCCCGGACGCCCCCGGACCGAAGCCCGAAGAAGGGAGTGCGGCGGACAGGCCCAGCCTGTCCCCCGCGACGAGAAAATCAGTATTCCTTGGGCAGCTGATCCAGCTCCGCCTTGCTGAACACGGGACCGTCCTTGCACACGTAGTAGGGCCCCACATTGCAGCGGCCGCAGATCCCGATGCCGCATTTCATGCGGTTCTCCAGGCTCATGATGATCTGATCGCTCTGCCAGCCGCACTTGTCCAGAACGGGCTGGGTGAACTTGATCATCACCGGCGGGCCGCAGACCAGGGCCATGGCGTTCTCCGGGCTGGGGGCGATCTGCTCCGCGATCTGGGGCACGAAGCCCACGTGCTTGTCCCAGCCCGGGGCCTCGTTGTCGATGGTGAGGTGGATGTTGGCGTCGCTGGTCGTCTCCC
>JAIPDU010000007.1 GCA_021737525.1 Desulfohalobiaceae bacterium
CCGCAGACCAGGGCCATGGCGTTCTCCGGGCTGGGGGCGATCTGCTCCGCGATCTGGGGCACGAAGCCCACGTGCTTGTCCCAGCCCGGGGCCTCGTTGTCGATGGTGAGGTGGATGTTGGCGTCGCTGGTCGTCTCCCACTCCTCCAGGAGGTCCTTGTACAGGATCATTCCCGGAGTCCTTGCCCCGTAGACGAAGGTGATCTCCCCGTACTTGGACCTGTTGTCCGGGTGCAGGAGCCAGACCATGGTGGAGCGCAGGGTGGTCACCGCGTAGCCTCCCGCGAGGATGACCACGTTCTTGCCCTCCATCTGCTCCAGGGGATAGCTCGCACCCAAGGGGCCGCGCACCCCCATGACGTCGCCCTCGCCCATGCTGTGCAACTGGCTGGTGAGGAGCCCGGCCTTGCTCACGGTAAAGAGCAGGGTATCCCCTTCGGTGGGGCTGGAAGCGATACCGATGGGCGCCTCCCCGTATCCGGGAACGCTCAGCTCGGCGAACTGTCCCGGGAGATAGCGGAAGGCGTCGGCGTCCTCCTGGTAGAGGAACTCCAGCTCGAAGGTGCGCAGGCTCCTGTCCTCGGTGGCGATCTCCGCCCGCTTGATCCGCACTGGATACGGCAGATAGGGATTGTTATTGCGCATAGTCACTCGCCTTTACTCTTGTTCATTCATCCCCCGGACCACTTCCGTCACGTCGATATTCACCGGACACCTCGAAGTGCACCGCCCGCAGCCGACGCAGCCGATCACGTCGAACTTCTGTGGCATGTACTTGAACTTGTGCATGAAGCGCTGCCGATAGCGGTCCTTCTTGCTCCCGCGTGGGTTGTGCCCGGAGGTGTGGTAGGTGAAGAGCCAGCTCATGCAGGTGTCCCAGTTCCGGACCCGCCTGCCGTGCTCCCCTTGTGTCTCGTCCTGGATGTCGAAGCAGTGGCAGGTGGGGCAGACGTAGGTGCAGACCCCGCAATTGAGGCAGCTCTCGTGCTCCCGGTCCCACATGGGCGCCTCGTAGAGCTCCAGGACGGAGCGGGCCATAATGTTCTCCAGGTCCACCCTGCTCTGGATGGCGGCCTCGGCATCCTCCTTCTGCTTGGCGGCCTGCTGCACCGCCTCCTGTGGAGCATCGCTCAGATGGGAGACCAGCTCCTGTCCCTTATCGCTCACGGGGCGCAGCAGCAGCTGTTCGCCCAGATCCACGAGGAGGACGTCCAGCCCCTCCTCGTGGTGTGGGCCGCAGCGAACGGAGGTGCAAAAGCAGGTGGGGCAGGGGGACTTGCAGGCCAGACCCAGGTACAGGGTCTTCTCCCGCTTGTCCCTCCAGTAGACGTCATTGGTCTTCTCGTCCTGGCAGTAGACGCTGTCCAAAACGCGGAAGGCCTTGACGTCGCAGGGCCGGATGTTCAACAGGGCCCGCTTGCGCGTAAGCCCCGGCTCCTCCTTCATGACCATCCCTTCGGGATCGTCGCTTCGATTCCTGAAGCGCATCATGCATTCCGTCTGAGGAAAGATATAGCGCTTGGGCGAGACCCCGGTATTGGTAAAATCCCAGACCAGGTCCCGGCTGGAGTCCACCGCAGCCCATTCCACGGAGCCGCCGTTTTGTACCGGGGCGTGCACGTCGTGTTCCTTGCCGAGCCTTTCCAGGAAGGCGTCCAACTCGGATTTATCCAGTATCTTGTCCTGCATAGGCTTTCCTTGTCTGATTGAAGCAACGCAGCAATTGGAAGATTTTCAACGCCCTGCCAAGGGATCTACCCGGAGGCGAAGGGCTCCGGATCCTCCGGTCGATAGACGGAAAGCGGAGGCGTGCTCTCCAGGTCGAGCCCGGGGGAGTAATCGTAGAGCTCCCGGATATCCTTCTCCAGCTTGCTGGTCAGCATACGCATCTTGATCCCCACGGGGCAGGCGGATTCGCAGGCACCGCAGTCCGTGCACCTGCCGGCGCAATGAAAGGCGCGCAGGAGGTGAAAGGTGAGCACGTCCGTCTCTTCCACCGTCTTGCCGCACCACTGCGGCTGATTCTCGTCCACGAAGCACTGATTGCAGTAGCACAGGGGACAGACGTCGCGGCAGGCATAGCAGCGGATACAATCCTTGAACGTCTCCTCCAGGCGCTCCCACCGCTCCTCAGGTGAGAGCTTCTCCCAGGGGGCGGCCACCTTGTCCATGTTCCCCCCGCCGGTCTCCTTCCCCTGCTCGCCGATGAGCTCGTCATGGATCACCGCGTTGCGGTGAGTGCAGGTGTAGCAGTTGTTCCGCTTGACGTCGCGCACCTTGATCCGCTCGCTGAAATCGGCCCCGCTGACCACGAGCTCCTCCCCGTCTTCCTCCACACTGTGGATCACCCGGTTCGGGAAGTGCTCCTGGACCTTGCCCCGGTCCACCATCCCCGGAGAGTGCACCCCGAGGACATAGACCTGCTCGCGCGTGAGCTGCTTCTCCTGGATAAGACCCACTATGTTCCGGCTCACACAGCCCTGGGCCACCACCGCGATCCGGTCCTGCCTGCCGATGAGGAAGTTGGCCAGATTGTTCACGCAGAACCTGGTCCAGACCAGCTGATCGGCATCTTCCGGGGTGTAGGCGAAAAAGGGCCGCTCCTGCATGGGCACCGTGCCCTTGCGATAGCCCAGGACGCAGTCCACTTGGCCCTGTTCAAGGAGCCTCTTGGCTGATTCCCGTATCTGTTGCGTCATCTCCTGCATGCGTCCTCCCTTTCCGGCCTAGCCGGCCTCGGCTTCTTCCGGCCGGATGTCCTTGACCAGGCGCTTGGCCGGCCCCAGGGCCCGGACCGCTTCCACGACTTCCGTGGCCTTGTTCTGGAACTCTCCCGCCTCGGAGGAGGAGATCCAGGAAAAGTGCAGGCGACCGGGCTCGATGCCGACGTATTCCATGAGGTTCTTAAAGACGACGAACCGCCGTCTGGCGAACAGATTGCCACTGATATAGTGGCAGTCGCCCGGGTGTCAGCCGGAGACCCAGACGCCGTCCACGCCCTGGCGGAAGGCCTGCAGGATGAACTTGGGATTCATGCTCCCGGTGCAGGGGATGCGGATCACCCTGAGATCCGGGGGATACTGCATCCGGCTCACTCCCGCCAGATCGGCGGCGCCGTAGCTGCACCAGTTGCAGAGAAAGGAAACGATCGTGGGATGCCATTCTTGCATTGCGCACCGCTCCTTGGCTGCTATTTCATTCTCCTGTCGGATCGGACCCGCACGGGCCGGATCCGGCAGGATTGACGTCCTAGACCAGGGCCTTGAGCATGGAGTAGACCTGCCGTTCCTCAAAGCCGCGCAGCGTGATCGCGCTGGAGCGGCAGGAGGCCATGCACAGGCCGCACCCCTTGCACAGGGCCGGGTTGATATAGGCCTTGCCCGCGTTGGGCCCCTCCTCCAGAAACTGCGGGGCGGAATAGGGGCAGACCTCCACGCAGGTGCCGCAACTGACGCAGAGCCTGGGGGTAACCTCTGCCACCTCTCCGCTGGAAAGGATCTTCTCCTTGGCCAGCAGGGTGATGGCCCGTGATGCGGCCGCGCGCCCCTGGGCCACGGACTCGTCGATGGGCTTGGGGTAGTGGACCAGGCCGCAGAGGAAGATCCCGTCCATGGCGAACTCGCTGGGCCCGAGCTTGGCATGGCTCTCCACGAAGAAGCCCTCGTTGTTCACCGGGAGCTTGAAGAAGCGGGAGAGCTTGTCGTCCTTGTGGGGGACGACCGCCGAAGCCAGGTTGATCAGATCCGTCTCGATCTCCAGGGGATAGCCGGTGATGTGGTCCGTCACCCGCACCAGGAGCTTGTCCCCCTCCTGGGTCACGCTGGGTTTGTTCTCCAGGTCATAGCGGATGAAGATGACCCCCTGACTGCGGGCCTCCTTGTACAGGGCCTCCTTCTCGCCGTAGGTCCGGATGTCCCGGTAGAGGACATAGACATTGGCCTGGGGATTGCGCCGCTTGATCTCCAGGGCGCTCTCCATGGAGTGGGTGCAGCACAGGCGGGAACAGTAGGGCCGCTCCGGCTCGCGGGAGCCCACGCACTGGATGAACACCGCGGAGTTGATCCGTTCCAGATAGGGATCCTCGGCGATCATCATCCGGTCCACCTCCTGGGAGGTCATCACCCGGCTGTCCTCGCCGTAGAGGTACTCCTTTGGCCTGTGCTCCGTGGCCCCGCTGGCGATGACCACCACGCCGTGATCAATGCGCTGCTCCCCGTCCGGACCCTGGAGCGTCGTGGCGAAATTGCCCACGAACCCTTCCACGTCCTTCATCTCGGTGCCCAGATGGACCGTGATGTTCTCCTCCTGCTCCACTTGCCGGATCATCCGGGCCAGATTGTCCTGGATGTCCTCGCCCTTCCAGGTCTTGTACAGGTTGCGGGCCTGGCCGCCCAGGACCTCGCTTCGCTCCACCAGGTGGGTGGAGTAGCCCTGCCTGGCCAGGCTCAGGGCGCTGGCCATTCCGGAAATACCGCCGCCCACGACCAGGGCTCTCTGGTCGATCTGCAGCTCCATCTCCTGCAGGGGCTGCCTCAGGGCCACGCTGGACACGCCCATGCGGATCAGGTCCTTGGCCTTCTCCGTGGCCAGCTCCGGATTGTTCCGGTGGACCCAGGAGTCCTGGTTGCGGATGTTGACCATCTCGAAGAGGTATTTGTTCAGCCCCGCGCTCATGAGCGTCTCCTGGAACAGGGGCTCGTGCGTCTTGGGGGTGCAGGCCGCGACCACCACCCGGTTCAGCCCCTTCTCCCGGATCACCTCGGCCATATGGTCCTGGGTGTCCTGGGAGCAGGAGAACATGTTCTCCGCTGCGTATTCCACATAGGGCAGCTCCGCGGCGTAGTCCCGCACCGAGGGCACATCCACCACTCCGGCGATGTTGGAGCCGCAGTCGCAGACAAAGACGCCGATGCGCGGCCTCTCGCCTGCCACATTCCTCTCCTGCACCTTTTCCGGCTCAATGACCCGGGAGAATCGCGCCGGGCTCAGGGCCTCGCCCGCGGACGCCGCTGCCGCGCTCGCGTCGATCACGGACTGGGGAATGTCCTTGGGCCCCTGGAAGGTGCCGCTGACGTAGATCCCCGCTCGGCTCGTCTCCACCGGGGAGAAGCTCGAGGTCTGGCAGAAGCCCCCCTCGGACAGCTCCACTCCCAGGCTGGACGCCAGCTCCTTGAGCTCGTCCGGGGTCTCCATGCCCACGGAGAGGACGACCATATCGTAGGTCTCGGTCAAGAGCTCCCCGGAATCGGTGAAATAGCGCACCTGCAGGTCGTCGGAGCCGGGCACGGGATCGATGGTGTGGATGCGGGAGCGCACGAAGCGCACTCCGTGCTTGTCCTCGGCCTCGTTGTAGTACTTCTCGAAATCCTTGCCATAGGTGCGGATATCCATATAGAAGATGCTGCAGTCCAGGCCGCTGCCCGCGTGCTCCTTGGCGATCACCGCCTCCTTGATGGCGTACATGCAGCAGACCGAGGAGCAGTAGAAGTTGTTGCAGCGGTTCACGTCGCGCGAGCCCACACACTGCAGCCAGGCGATCCGCTTCGGCTCGCCGTGGTCCGAAGGCCGGACCAGATGGCCCCCTGTCGGTCCGGAGGCGGAGAGGATACGCTCGAATTCCGTGGAGGTGACCACGTTGGGCAGCACCCCGTAGCCGTAGATGTCCAGGCCCTTGGGCTGGAATGCGGAGAAGCCCGGAGCGAGGACCAGGGAGCCCACGTTGAAGTCCCGCGTCTGCGGCTCTTGCGCGTGCGTTTCCAGGGTCACCGCCTGGGGCCCGCAGGCCTGCACGCACTCAAAGCACTCGCAGCAGTAGCCGCAGTTGAGGCAGCGGTCCGCCTCGTTGCGGCCGGACTCGTCGGTGAGTCCCAGCTCCACCTCCTTGAAGGTGCAGGTCCGCTCCTCAAGGGGGAGCTCCGGCATGTCCACGCGCTTGCGCACCGGCTCCTTCTCCGGAATGGGCCGGTAGTCGGCCTCAGAGGGCTGCTCCAGCGGCTCGCGCCCCTGGCTCAGATCGGCTCCGTCCAGGTAGCGCACGATGGATTCCGCGGCTTCGCGGCCCGCGGCAACAGCTCCGATGGCCACCCATGGCCCGGTCTGCAGGTCGCCGCCGGCGAAGACACCGGGATGGCCGGTCTCGTAGGTGATGGAATCCACCTCTGTGGTGGCCCAGCGGGTGAAGGAAAGCCCCTCCTCGTCCTCGATGGGTCCGATGTCCGGACGCTGCCCGATGGCCGGAAAGACCTGGTCCACTTCCAGATCGAACTCGCTGCCCGGAACCGGCACCGGTCGCCTCCGGCCGGAGGAATCCGCCTCGCCCAGCTCCATCTCGATGAGCCGGATCCCGGAGACCTCCCCGTCCCGGTCCAGGATCTGCTGCGGGGCGCAGAGATAGGCGATGCGGATGCCCTCGCATTCCGCGGCCTCGATCTCCTCCCGCAGGGCGGGCATCTCCTTCCGGGTGCGGCGGTAGGCGATGGTGACCTCCTCGGCGCCCATGCGCAGGGCGCTGCGGGCCACGTCCACTGCCACGTTCCCGCCGCCGACGACCGCCACCTTGCGGCCCACCTTCGACGAGCCGGACAGGTTGACCTCGCGCAGGAAATCCACGCCCTGGCGCACACCGCTGGCCTTCTCCCCGGGCACGCCCAGCTCCATGCCCTTGTGGGCCCCCAGGGCCAGATAGACCGCGCTATAGCCCTGCTCCAAGAGGCCGTCGATGCTCACGTCGCGGCCCAGGGCGGTATTCGTGCGGATCTCCGCGCCCAGGTTGGTCACCACCTCGATCTCCTGGTCCAGGATCTCGCGGGGCAGCCTGTGGGCGGGGATGCCCGCACGGAGCATGCCCCCGGGCTGGGACAGGGCCTCGAAAATTGTGGATTTCACTCCGGAACGAGCCAGATGATAGGCTGCGGAGAGCCCGGCGGGGCCGGAGCCGATGACCGCCACTTTCTCCGGACGCTCCGGCGCGCAGGGCACCTGGACCTGGCGCGCGTCGAACTGGTCCGCGGCCAGGCGCTTCAGATTGCGGATGGAGACGGGCTCGTCCACCTCGCAGCGGCGGCAGGCGTCCTCGCAGCCGCGGGGACAGATGCGGCCCAAGATACCCGGCAGGGGGAGATCGTCCATGATGATCTCCAGGGCCCGCTCGTATCTGCCGTGCCGGACCATCTGGGTGTAGGCCTGCACATTGAGCCCCGCGGGGCAGGTCATGCGGCAGGGGGCAGCCTCGGACTTCTGGATAGCGTAGGCCCCGGGGACGGTCTGAGCGAACTTCTTGAAGGTGGCCTTGCGGGTGGACATGCCCTGATCGAACTCATTGGGCAGCTCCACGGGGCAGACCCCTTCGCAGTCGCCGCAGGCGGTGCACTTGGAAATATCGATATAGCGGGGATCCTGGTGCACCTGGACCTGGAAATCCCCCTGCTCGCCCTCGACATTCTTCAGATTGGCGTAGGTCACGATCTCTATATTTGGGTGCCGGCCGAACTCGACCAGTTTGGGAGAGATGATTCACATGGCGCAGTCATTGGTGGGGAAGGTCTTGTCCAGCTCCGCCATCACCCCGCCGACACCGCTCGTCTTTTCCAGGAGGTAGACGTAGTATCCGGAATTCGCCAGATCCAGAGCGGATTGCATGCCGGCGATGCCGCCTCCCACAACCATGACCGAGCCATTTATCTGCTGCGTTGGGGTCCTGGTGGTCATACCTGCTCCTTGCCTTATTTATTGTTCAGCCCCAGCCGAAAACCCCGGCTCAGGGCCTCGTCCTCCGTGCTCTATCCGGGATCCTCCGAAAAAAAAAGCGCCGCCCCCGCTTCGCCGGGAACTCGCTTATACAGACCGGACAAACACCTTTCATCGTAAAGATTATCAATCTTTTCGCAACAAGTATCCTTCCTGCCTAGACCCGGGCACAACGAGGCGTCAGCATACCTTCCTTGCTTTCCCCGAGCTTGAGAACGCTCTATTTTGGGACTTTCTAATCCAATCGCACACCTCTGTCAACACAGGTGCCTGATGAAAGCAAAGACTCGCATCGCCTCAGACCCTGTTCCGGCCCCTTTCCGGATTGTTGAATTTTGAGACGTGGCTGCGGCAAAAATCCACACATGCCCTATCTACCTGCCTGACACAGGCTTTTCGAAGAAAAGGGAAAAAGTTTTCCCATCCATGTTGTTTTTTTCCTCACCTCTTTCTCCCCTCTCCGGAGAATCCCCTGGAGCTTCTCAAGGATCAGCCCCAACCTGTCGCTGGTTGAGCTGCCGGGAGCCGGTTTTGCTTTTCCTGGCACATGTCTTGCTTTCATAAAATGCAGAGCAAGAAACCGGCGGGCAACAGCCCGCGGGAAACAGCCAATCCAAGGAGTACGGACTATGACACGGAAGACGCGACAAAACGCCACATGGCCCGGATACGGTTCCTCCTACACCCGTGAGGGCACTCGACCCCGGGAGCGCGGCGAGGGTCTGGAAGCGATCCTGGGCGGGCAGGTCTGGCGGGTCAAGCCGGACGAGGAGCCCAAGCCGCAGAATCCCTGCCTCTGGATGCAGGCCGGGGTGGTCAAGTTCAAGACCTGCAACAACTACTACGATTGCACCACTTGCAAGTACGACCACGGCATGCGGAAAAAGGTGGGCGAGGGCAAGCAACTGAGCTGGCAGGACGCCATGCGGCGCAGGCCCGAGCTGGAGCGCGTCTGCAGGCACACCCTGACCCAGCGCATCGGGCACCGCTTGTGCGCCTACGACTACCAGTGCGCAAGCTGCGACTTCGACCAGTATTTCGAGGACCACCTGGCCCCGCACACACCCAGCCTGCCACCGGAAAGCCACGAGGTGCGCGGTTTCGAGATCCCGGTGGGATATTACTTCCACCAGGGTCACACCTGGGCCCGCATCGAAAGCGGGGGCTTTATCCGCATCGGCATGGACGACTTCGCCCTCAAGGTCTTCGGTCAAATGGACCGTTTCGAGCTGCCCCTCATGGGCAACGAGCTGGACCAGGACCGCCCGGGATGGGACATGGAGCGCCGCGGCAACCGGGCCGAGATCCTGTCTCCGGTGGGGGGGATAATCTGCGAGGTCAACACCGCCCTTCTCGAGGATCCCCCACGGGCCAACCGCGGCCCCTACGGCGAGGGATGGATGTTCCTGGTGCGGCACCCCAATCTGAAGAAGGCCATGGAAAAGCTCATGAGCGATACGGACGGCCTGGAATGGACCAAGCAGGAAGTGCAGACCCTGGAATCCATGGTGGAGGAAGTGGACGGCCCCATGGCCGCGGACGGCGGCGTGTTCGGCGAGGATGTCTACGGCAACCTCCCCAGCCTGGACTGGAACCGCCTGAGCCGGACCTTTCTGCACAGGGAATAGCCCCGGTGCTATTCGCAACCTCCGCCAAAGAGCCCTTGGCTGGCGGAGCGGCCTGTCCTGATCCGGCACGGAGCGGGACAGGCCAAGCCGACAACAGGCGAGGAGGCCAGACATGAGCCGCAGCCCAAGAGACCAAAAGGACGCGACCAAGCCGTGCATCTGGATGCAGGCCGGCGTGGTCCGCAAAAAGGATTGCCAGCGGGAGTACCAGTGCCTGGTCTGTCCCTACGACAGGGCACTGCGACGTGCGGCTGCCGAGGGACGGGTGGACCACTGGAAGGACAGGCTGCGGGAGCTGCCCCGGGCCAAGAGGCCCTGCGTCCATTCCATGAAGGGAGAGATGGAGTTCAAGACCTGTCCCGAAGACTATCATTGCTTCAAATGCGGATTCGACCACTATTTCGAGGCCCTGTACCGGGTCTCCGCAACGGTCAATCCGGTGGAGTTCCTGGAGGTGAAGGGCTTCTCCCTCCCCCACGGGTACTATCTGCATCAGGGCCACACCTGGATCAAGCTGGAGGAGGACGCCACGGTGCGCATCGGCCTGGACGACTTCATCCTCAGGGTGCTCGGCCCCTTGGACCGAATCGAGGCCCCGCTGACCGGGGAAAGGTTGACCCGGGACCACCCCCAGATCGCGCTGCTGCGCGGGGAAAGCGGGGCCCGGGCCCTCTCGCCGGTCAGCGGCGTGGTCACGGAAATCAATCCCCTGTTGCGGGAATCCGGGCTGCAATCGTCCATGGGCCCCTATACCTGGGGCTGGATCGCCAGGGTCCGCTGCGACCGGCTGCGGGAGGACCTCGGCTCGTTCCTGCTGGGTGCGGAGGCCACGCAATTCCTGGAAGGGGAGTCCGAGGCCCTCTTCTCCAGGATTGAGGACTGCCAGGGCCACCTGGCCGCGGACGGAGGAGAGCTCGCCCCGGATCTTTGCGGCAACTTGCCGGATCTGGACTGGAGCGATCTGGCCCGGACCTTCCTCCGCTCCTGACGGAGTCGGATGTCGGAGGTCGGAGATCGGAGGTCGGAAGTCGGAGGTCGGATCGGATGTCTGATGTCGGAGGTCGGCTACGATGATCAACTCATCCACTGAGTCACTGATTTACTGACGCACTGACTCACCGACTCACTGACACGTTGACCAGCAACCAGAATCCGGAACGGAGAACACAGAACGGGGAACGGGGAAAATCGTGATTGGACGTAAACTTGCCCAGATACGAGGAGACGAAATTTTGAAACCGCAGTGTATATTAATACATGAGGATTTCAAAATTTTGCAGCGACGAAGTAGATGGGTGAGTTTTCGTCCAATCACTAAATATAGGACGCGGTGGGCTGAGTTCGGGGCAGGGTCACGCTGAAGCGCGCTCCCTTGTCCTCCTCGGAGTCCACATAGATGGTGCCGCAGTGGGACTGCACGATGCCGTAGGCCACGGAGAGCCCCAGCCCCACTCCCCTGCCCCTGTTCTTGGTGGAAAAGAAGGGCTCGAAGAGCTGGGATTGCCGGTTTTTCGGAATCCCGGATCCGGTGTCGCCCACGCTGACCCGCACGGTGTGCTCTCCGTAGGTGGTGCTTATGTTCAGCTCTTTGACCTTTGAGCCCTCCATGGCCTCCACCGCATTGGTGATCAGATTCATGAAGACCTGCTTGAGCTGTTCCCCGTCAGCCGAAATCAGAGGAAGATCCTCCGCGTAATCCCTGTTCACCCGGACCTCGCTCAGACGCAGCATATTGGAGTTGAGAAAGAGCACGTCCTCCAGGAGCTTGTTCAGATCCAGCTGGCCGAACTCGCCCTGGGACTCCCGGGAAAAGGCCAGCAGATTGGTGGTGATGCTGCTGATGCGCCGCGTTTCCTGCTCCATCATCTCCACGTAGCGCGTGAATTGGGCGGTCGTCTTTTCGTCCACCGGACCCTCCCGGGTGATCCGCTTGATCAAGAGCAGCAGGTTCAGGATCCCGGCCAGGGGATTGTTGATCTCGTGCACCACCGCCGCGGAGAGCTTGCCCAGGGAGGCCATCTTGTCCTGGTGCCGGATCTCCATGTTCCGCTTCTGCAGCTCTCGGGTACGCTCCTCCAGAAGCTCCTCCAGCCGCCTGTTGATCTCCTCGTCCTCCCGGGCCAGCCTGGTCACGTCCCGGCTGATCTCCACCAGCCGGTTCACCGATCCGTCGGTTTCGACAATGGGATACAGGCTCACCTCGATGTAGACCACGCTGCCCTGCCTATTCACCCGCGGAACCACGCGCTGCACCGCCTGTCCGCTGCGCAGGACCTCATCCACGGGACAGAGCATGTGTCCCTCGCACTTGTAGTTGCGATCCTGCAGGACCTGATAGCACTTGTGGTTGATCACCTCCCCGCGGGTGTAGCCCATGCTGTCCAGAAAGGCCTGATTGGCCTCCAGGATGCACATATCCGGATTGAGCACCAGGATGGAGTCCTGGATCCCGTCCAGGATGGTCTCGATTTCGCGGTTGCGCTGCTGCAGGAGCTCGATCTGGTAATTCAGGGAATCCCAGAAGAGCTTGAAGGTATGGTAGGCGAGGATCCGGATGTGCGGCGGCTTGGCCAGGCGAATCTCCTCAAAGAGGGACATATCCGGATCAAGGACGATAATCAGCCCGATGTCGTGCTCCGCCTGGAACAGGGCCCGGTAGTCGCTGAAAACAAGGCGTCCCTGCTCCCGGGCCTTGGCCTTGCCCGGAGTGTCCTCCTCAGGATCGACCACGGCCACGATACGGGCCTTGATATCTTCCCGGCTGGAGCTGAGCACGGTTTTGTCCAGGATATCTGCGGCGAAATCACCGCCCCCCACGAGGGCGATATTGATCCGTTCCGAGGTCGCGAAGCTCACTGGTTCCATATCTCTTCCACTTCGGAGGAATTATAGGATTGCATTCCCTGTCGCCCCTCCAGCACCCTTGTCCAGCCCCTAGTGTCCGCCAAAAAAAGCATTAAAAATGATGAAAGCTCCTGTGCAGGAATCCTACGCAGGGTATTTTCTCATGCGTATTTCGCGGACACTGCACTAGCTCCGAAGCAGCAAACACGGGCGCTCAAGGGAACAATGCCTTTCATAAGGGCTTTCTCCAGCATAATAGCAGAAGAAAACGGCGTCACGCATTTTTTGAGCGGCGGCAGGCAGGGCAAGCTCGAAGTGCTCTCCGAAGGTCGGGGGAAGGTGGAGACCGCTGTCCTGGCCGGGTTCGGCCAGGACAGCGGTTAACCGCATCTAGGACACGAAGTCCGGATCGATGTTGAGCATGGCCGCGTAGGAGCCAGCAACCGTCCACACATCGGTGAAGCCCTTGGCGTTCAGGTAGCGCTGCACCTCGAAGGAGGTGGTGCCGGTGTTGCAGAAGACGTAGAGCGGCTTGTCCGAGGGGATCTCCTCCAGTCGATAGGGCACCTGGCTCAGGGGGATATTGATCCAGCGCGAGCCGTACTTCTCCACGCAGGGTCCGGCCATGGCCTCGCTGCGCGGATCCAGCACGTTGCAGTCCGTGCTGCGGAAGAGCTCCACGAACTCCTGGGGCTCCACCGAGACGTTGATGCCGTCGATGAGGTTCTGGGCCGTGTTCCCGGCCACGTTGACGATGTCCACAGCCGGGGAGAAGGGCGGCGAATAGCACACCTCCAGATTGGACACCTCCGAGAGATCCGCCTTGGACCCGATGAGCGGGGCCACGGCATCCACCCGGGCCTTGACCGCGTCCAGCTTGGGCCCATAGGCTTCCGCCCCCAGGACCCGTCGTGTCCGCGCATCCGCCACGAGCTTCATGAACATGAGCTTGGAGTCCGGATAGAAATGGGCCCGGTCCGGCTGGATCACGAAGGCGCTGACCGGTGAGAACCCAGCCTGCCTGGCCTGCTCGAAGGTGAGTCCCGCACGGGCCATCCCCTTGTCGAAAACCTTGACGCAGAAGTTGCTCACCACTCCGGGGAAGGTATCCCGCAATCCGGAGAGATTGTTCGCGATCACCCGCCCCTGGCGATTGGCAAGCGAACCCAGGGGCAAGAGCATGGAGTCCCCGCTGACCAAGTTGTGCTGCTCCACGCAGTCCCCTCCGGCGTAGATGTCCGGATCAGACGTCTGGAGACGGGTGTTGACCGCGATCCCGCCGTTGGGGCCGAGGCTCAGGCCCGCCTCCCTGGCCAGGCCGGAATTGGGCCGCACACCGACGCAGAAGATCACCGCCTGGCACGGGATCCGTCCCTGGGAGGTCTCCACGGCCCGGAGCCCGCTGTCCTCGTCCCCTTCGATTTGCTTCACCTGGGTGCCGGTGTAGACAGCCACATCGTTGTCCCGGAGCTGTTTCTCCAGCATGCGGGCCATCACCGGGGAAGCCGCCGCGGGCAGGACCTGGTCCATCATTTCCACCAGAGTGGTCTCCACACCCCAGAGATCGGTCAGGGCCTCGGCCATCTCCATGCCGATGGCACCGCCGCCGACGACGACGGCGGATTCCAGCCCTGTGGAAAGCATGCCCTTGATCCGCTCCGCGTCGTCCAGATTGGAGACCACGGAAACCCCGGGCAGATCCGATCCGGGCAGCGGCGGAAGCACCGGCGAGGAGCCGGTGGCCAGGACCAGCTTGTCGTAGCCCAGGGTCTCTTCTGTGCCGTCGTCCACATCCCTGTAGCGGATCTCTTTGCTCTTCCGGTCGATGGACAGGACCTCCTTGCCGGTCCGGGCCTCGAAGTGCTTCACGTCCCGGAAAAAGGCCTCGTCCCGGACCATGTGGTACATGGTCTTGCGCAGCTCCTCGATTTCGGAGACATCCCCGCCCACAAAGTAGGGAATGCCGCAGCCCCCGTAGGAGATCCGCCGGACCCTGTCCAGCAGGATGACCTCCGCATCCGGATCGCTTCGCTTGAGCCTGGAGGCCACCTTGGGCCCCAGGGCCACTCCGCCGACGACCACGACACGCTCAGCCATAGCGCCCTCCTTCCGGATTTTGCAAAAAAAAGGCCGCCCACTCCCGGGCGGCCTTTGTGAGCTCGTCTCTAGGCCTCGCCTTGATCCGGCATATTGACCTCTGCCAGATCCTCGCCCAGATATTCCCGTTCGTTCTCTCCCAGGACTCCCATGGAGAGGCAGATCAGGGTCCAGATGTGAACCACGGGGAAATTCCCTCCGAAGTGCTCACTCAGGTCGTGGATCTGGGAGTGGCAGTTGTGGCAGGGAGTGATGCAGTAATCCGCTCCCGTGGCCATGATCTGGTCGAACTTGGTCTTGCCATACTCCCGCCTCTGGTCGGCGAAGCCCGTGGCCTGCAGGAAGCCGCCCCCGCCGCCGCAGCAGAAGTTGTTCGAACGGTTGGGGTGCATCTCCACAAAGTTCTTCTCGCCCACCACGGACTTAACCACAAAGCGCATCTCCTCGGCCACGTCGTCGCCAAAGGTCTTGCGCACCAGCTGGCAGGGGTCCTGGACGGTGAACTTGATCCCCAAATCGTCGTTCCAGCTGGAATCCACCGGGAGCTTGCCCTCGCGGATCCACTGGGCGTAGAGGTAGATGATGCTCTGGATCTTGAAGTTGTGCTCGATGCCGAACTTGCGCAGTCCCTCCCGGACTGCGTAGAGCTCGTGGCCTCACTCCGTGTTGAGCCAGTATTTGACTCCCAGATCGTCCACCGCCTTGACCTTGTTCCGGACGATCTTCTCCCAGTTCTCCTCGTCGGAGAGGAACATGCAGTAGTTCTCCGCGGCCCAGCCCGCGGTGCCGTAGGTCCAGTCCGCGCCGGCCATGTGCATGATCTTCCACAGGGGCACCATCTCGTCCGGCTCGGTCACCGGCTCGCGGGAGTTCTGATTCAGGAAATACTCCGCCCCCTCCTTGTTGATGGGGACCTCCATATCCTTGAAGCGGGGCTGATTCTCGTGGACCTCCTCCAGAACGTCCTCCACCACGAACTTGAAGTCTTCGGAGCCCGCGCCCATGGCGCTGTTGGTCTCGTTATTCACCGCGGCGTCGCAGGAGCCCCGGATCCCCTTGGGCCGCTCCTCGCGGGGCCATCTGGCCCGGGCGTTGAACACCAGGCGCGGGATGTCGATGCTCATGGGACAGGCGTGGACGCAACGCCGGCACTGCGTGCAGCACCAGACCCAGCGATGCTTGGTCACTTCCTCGTCCAGGCCCAGTGCGGCCATACGCAGGAACTTGCGCGGATCCATGCCCTCGATGCCAGAGGCGGGGCATCCCGAGGAGCACGCGCCGCAGGTGAGACAGAGGTTCAGGTTCCCTCCCTCGGGAAGGGCCTTCATCACTTCTTCCATAAAGGTGGACTCGTGGGGTCCCCCTTCCAGTCTTATAGCGGCTTCAGCCATGTCTTCCTCCTTGCCTTTCCCTTCATTGGGTCATTATCTCCCGGATGCGCCGTGGATTCCCGGCACCAGCACCGAGAGCGCCTCGGGTTTTGCAGCCCGTATGTCCGTCGGCCGGTGGCCGCTTTCGTTCCTCGGACACCTGGCTGAACGGCTTGCGGCCACACAGGGGTCGCTCCGCCATTACCGCCCGAGAAGTGGATAAAAATTCGCAGTTCAGTATTAATCCGCTCGGATTGTTTTGTCAATTCATGGAGCCCATTCTATTGACCCTTGTAGCTCCTTATCCCCGGGAAGCACTGTTTCGGGACCCTCCACATCGCCGAAGGCGGGCTCTTCCCGTCCCGGCGCGGCCCTGTCCATTTTGCCCCACAGCCTTGACAAGCCTTTGCACCTCTACTACTTTACAATGAATGAATATTCATTCATGCTCTTTTAGACTTACCGGTCGGTAAATTCGTAATCCGCACAAAAGATACGGAGGGAGATCATGCAACGCATCAAACGGGCAGGAGTACTCGGCGCCGGAGTGATGGGGGCAACCATAGCCGCCCACATGGCCAACGCCGGGCTGGAAGTGGTCCTTCTGGACATCGTTCCCAAGGAGCTCTCCGAGGAGGAGAAGCAAAAGGGCCTGACCCTGGACAGCCCCCAGGTTCGCAACCGCATCGCCAGGCAGGGGCTGGAGTCCCTGTACAAAACCAGGCCGGCCCCCTTTCTGCAGAACGACTACGCCCGCCTCATCCAAGTGGGCAACCTGGAGGACGACCTGGACAAGCTTTCCCATTGCGACTGGGTCATCGAGGTCGTGGTGGAGAACATGGACATCAAGAAAAAGGTCCTGCCCAACGTGGCCGCCCACCTCAAGGAGGGAGCCGTGCTCTCCTCCAACACCAGCGGCCTGTCCATCAACGAGATGGCCACGGCCCTGCCCCGGGAGGTGCGCAGGAACTTCATGGTCACCCACTTCTTCAACCCGCCCCGCTACATGCGGCTCATGGAGATCGTGGGCTGCGACGAGGCCGATCCCGCGGTGGTCCGCAACATGGCCGAGTTCCTGAACAAGAGGCTGGGCAAGGGCATCGTCTACTGCAAGGACACCCCCAACTTCGTGGGCAACCGCATCGGGGTCTACTCCATCGCCAAGTCCTTCCGGCACATGGTGGACCTGGGCATGAGCGTGGAGGAGGTGGACGCCGTAGCAGGCAAGCCCACGGGCCGCCCCAAGACCGCCGCCTTCAAGACCACGGACCTGGTCGGCCTGGACACCATGGCCCACGTGGCCAAGAATTCCTACGACAACCTCCCCCAGGACGAGGAGCGCGAGGCATTCCTCCTGCCGGACTGGGTGGACACCATGCTCCGGAACAACCAGCTGGGGGACAAGACCAAGCAGGGCTTCTACAAGAAGGAGAAGACCTCCGAAGGGGAAAAGCGCTACTACTTTGACTACGAGGCGGGCGAGTACAAGCCCGTGCAAAAGCCCAAGTTCGAGTCCCTCAAGCTGGCCAAAATGGCCCCGACCACAGGGGAATGCCTCAAGGCGGTGATCCAGGGCGAGGACAAGGCCGCGGAGTTCGCCTGGCGCAACCTGCGGGACACCCTGCTCTACGCCTTCAAGCGCATCCCCGAGATCGCGGACGACATCGTCAACATCGACAACGCCATGCGCTGGGGCTTCAACTGGGAGCTGGGCCCCTTTGAGATGTTCGACGCCATCGGTGTGGACTATTTCGTCTCGCGGGCGGAAAAGGACGGCCTGCAAGTCCCGGCCAAGCTGAAGGGAATCGAGTGCTTCTACAAGGTGGAGGGAGGCTCCCGCTACTTCCTGGACATCCAGAACGACGTCTTCCGGGAGGTCCCCTCCAAGCCGGAGCAGATCGACCTGAACCTGATCAAGAAGGCCGGCGGAGTGGTGGAACAGGGGGACAACTCCTCCATCCTGGACCTGGGCGACGGTGTGTTCTGCCTGGAGTTCCACGCCCCGCAGAACGCCATCAGCGACGACATGCTGGACATGACCATGCGCTGCGCCGAGCGGGCCGAACGGGAAGGCACGGCCATCGTGGTGGGCAACCAGGGCGAGCGCTTCTCCGTGGGCGCCAACCTCTTTCTCTTGGCCGGCGGAGTCCAGGAGGGCCAGTGGGACCAGATCGATCAGACCATCAACAAGTTCCAGCAGGCCACCATGGCCCTGAAATACTGCCAGGTTCCGGTTGTTGCCGCGCCCTTCTGGATGGCCCTGGGCGGCGGATGCGAGTTCTGCCTGCACAGCGACGCAATCAACGCCTATATGGAGACCTACATGGGCCTGGTGGAGATGGGCGCCGGGCTGCTTCCCGCCGGCGGGGGAGTCAAGGAGCTCTGCCTCCGGGCCGTGGAAATGGAGGAAACCTACGGGGTGAGCTCCCAGGACCTGCTTTTCAAGTTCTTCCAGAACATCGGCCAGGCCAAGGTGTCCCAGGGAGCGGACGACGCCTTCAACCTGGGATACATGCGCAAGGGCGACTCCGTGACCTTCGACATCGACAGCTTGCTTGGCGACGCCAAGCAGAAGGCCCTGGCCCTGGCGGCCAATTACCGCCCCAGGCACCCCAGGCCCATCAAGGCCCCCGGCCGCGACGTGGCCGCCAGCATCAAGAGCCAGCTCTGGAACATGAAGGAAGGCAACTTCATCACCGAATACGAATACGAGATGGGCGGCGAGGTCGCGCACGCCCTCTGCGGCGGCGACGTGGACCCCGGCACCCTGATCACGGAGCAGTACCTCCTGGACCTGGAGCGGGACGGCTTCATCCGGCTCTGCAAGAACCAGAAGACGCAGGAGCGCATCGACCACATCCTCAAGACGAACAAGCCCCTGCGCAACTAA
>JAIPDU010000008.1 GCA_021737525.1 Desulfohalobiaceae bacterium
TGGACGAGGCGGGATACGAGCAACAGATGCAGGTCCAGCGGGAGCGCTCCAAGGCCTCCTGGGCCGGCAGCGGGGAGAAAGACCTGACCCAGGTCTTCGGCGGGATCCTGCAGAGCGGCGTTACCACCGAATTCGTGGGTTACGAGACCTTTGAAACCACCAGCCGGATCGTGGCCCTTTACGATCTGCAGGGTCGCTCCCGGGAAACACTGGAAACCGGCGAGAGCGGCTTTGTCGCGACCGCCCGGACGCCCTTCTACGGGGAGTCCGGAGGTCAAGTGGGCGACTGGGGGACCATGAGCACGAATGCGGACCGGGCCGAGGTGCTGGACACGCAGAATCCGGCCCCGGAGATGGTGCTGCATCGCGTGGACGTGGTTCAGGGGAGCCTCTATCCGGATCAGGAAGTCCATCTGGCCGTGAGCCGTGACCGAATGCATACGGCCAGGAACCATACCTGCACCCACCTGCTCCACGCGGGTCTGAGGCGGGTGCTCGGCGAGCACGTCAGGCAGTCCGGATCCCTTGTTGCCCCGGACCGGCTGCGCTTCGACTTCACTCACATCAGTCCCCTCTCCGAGGAGGAGATTCGCGCGGTGGAGGACGAGGTGAACGACGCCATCCTGCGGGACATTCCCGTGGGCGTGAGGGAGATCGATTTCGAGCAGGCGGAGCAGGAAGGGGCAATCGGGCTTTTCGAGGAGAAGTACCAGGACCGGGTCCGCATTGTGGAGGTCCCCCACGTATCCAAGGAGCTCTGCGGCGGGGTCCACCTGGAGCGGACCGGCCAGGCGGGCAGCTTCTACATCCTGTCCGAGACCGGCGTGTCCTCCGGAGTGCGCCGCATCGAGGCGGCAACCGGATGGAACGCCGTGGCCGAGTTCCGCACCAAGCGCGAGGCCCTGAGCCGGGCCGCGGAGGCGCTGAAGACCTCCCCGGAGGAAGTGGCCGGGAAGGTGACCGGCCTGCAGGAACAGATCAAGCAGCTTTCCCGGGAGAAGGAGGAGCTGCAGGCCAAGCAGCTCTTTTCCGGAGGCGGGGACCTTATGGACCGCTGCGAGGACGTGGCGGGAGTCAGGCTGCTCGCCGCCAAGCTGAATCTTCCCGAGAGCTCGGACATGAAAGGCCTGCGGACGGCGATGGACGACCTCCGTTCCCGCTTTTCCTCGGGAGTGATCCTGTTGGCGGGTGAAAACAGGGGCAAGGCGCACCTGCTCCTCTTTGTGAGCCCCGATCTGCAGGAGCGGTTCACCGCGCCGGAGTTGATCCAGGAAGTGGCCAAAGAGGTGGGCGGTAGCGGCGGAGGCCGTGCCGAGCTGGCTCAGGCCGGCGGAGGCCGTCCCGAGGGCATCGACGGGGCCCTGCAGCGGCTCCGGGAGCTCATCCAGGAGAAGAGCGCTTGATGCACGGGGCGGACACGCCCCGATGGCTCACTTCCCGGACTGTCGATTTGCGGGCCAAGGAGCCGGCTGGAGCTCTTGGGCGAGCCCCGTCTTCGTCTCCCCGCTGCAAAAGCAGCATCTTTGTGACCTGCCCAAATCGTCCTTTCCCTTAGGGGATGCGGGCTTCCTGGTCCGGTCCCCCGGCCCTGCCCGTGCGGGCAGGATCTGCCTCCGGAAGGGTTCCCGACGCGGAAAAACGGGACTCGCGGGCCCGGCAAAAACGAAGCATTTATCAACAGGCCGCGGCCCCCGCGCCGCGGTGAAGCGGGTTGAGCATGTATATTGGGGTCAAGTTCAGAGAGCAGGGACAGATCTATTATTTCCAGGCGGATCAGGAGGATCTGGCCCCAGGGGACCATGTCCTGGTCACCACCGAGGAGGGCCAGGGGATCGGGCGCGTTGCCCTGGCGGAAGCCGAGTTGCCCGTGGACCTGCCTCCGGAGGAGGTCAAGACCATCGACCGCAAGGCCGGGGAGGAGGATCTGGCCCGGATGCGGGAGAACAATGAGCTGGCCCGGGACTCCTTTCGCTACTGCCGGGAGCAGATCAAGCAGATGGGCCTGGAGATGAAGCTGGTGGACGTGGAGGTCCGCTTCGATCAGAGCAAGTTCGTCTTCTACTTCACCGCCCCCAACCGGGTGGATTTCCGCGAATTGGTCAAGGATCTGGTCAACCAGTACCGGGCCAGGATCGAGCTGCGCCAGATCGGGGTCCGGCACGAGGCCCAGATCCTGGGCGGGATCGGCAATTGCGGCCGGATCTGCTGTTGTCATCAGTTCCTGCGGGAGTTCGTCCCCGTGACCATCAAGATGGCCAAGGAGCAGCAGCTCTTTCTCAACCCGTCCAAGATCTCCGGTGTTTGCGGAAGGCTCCTTTGCTGCCTCAACTTCGAGAAGAAGGCTTATGCCGATTTCTACAACCGGTGCCCCAAGATCGGCCGCAAGTACCAGACCAACCTGGGCGAGGTGAAGGTGCTCCGGGCCAACTTCTTTCGGGACACCCTGGTTTTGGACGCCGGGGAAGGGGAGGAGCGGGAGATCAATCTCCTGGAGTGGGGCGAGATGCTTTCCAGCGGGACGGAGGGGGAGAACGGGGTCGACAACGATCAACCCGCTCCCGAGAGCCCTGCCGCTTCCAGCCGGGAGGAGGCATCCGGATCCAGCGAGGGGGAAGAAACCGGGGCCAAAGGTGGAGAGGACCAGGGCGGACAGCAGCAAAAGGCCAAGCCCTCCGGCGGCTCGGGACAGCGGAAGAAGGGGCGGCGTTCCCGCGGTAAGCGGAGGGGCGGCTCCCGTTCCGGCGGCAAGGGAAAGGGCGGCGGCCAGGGCCAGGCCGCGTCCGGGGGCAAGAATAGCGGCCAGGGGAAACAGCAGAAGAAATCCGGGAGGTAGCCTGCAGTGGAGGAGACGTTTTACATCACCACCCCCATCTACTACGTCAACGCCGAGCCCCACCTGGGACACGCCTATACCACCATCCTCGCGGACAGTTTGGGCCGCTTCCACAAGATGCAGGGCAAGCGGACCTTTTTCCTGACCGGAACGGACGAGCACGGGGATAAGATCATGCAGTCCGCCCGGGAGCGCGGGGAGGGTCCCCAGGAATACGCGGACCGGGTCAGCCGCCAATTCCGGGAGCTGTGGCCGGAGCTGGACATCGAATACGACCGCTTCATCCGGACCACGGACCCGGACCATATTGCCTGCGTGCAGCGTTTTCTGCAGCGGGTCTATGATCAGGGGGACATCTATTTCGGGGAGTACGGGGGGTACTACTGCTTCGGCTGCGAGCGCTTCTTTACGGAGAAGGAGCTGGAGGAGGGCAATTGCCCGGATCATCAAAAGCCCCCGGAGTACATCCAGGAGACCAACTATTTCTTCCGCATGAGCCGCTATCAGGAGTGGCTTCGGGAGTATATCCAGGACAATCCGGACTTTATCCAGCCGGAGCGCTACCGCAGGGAAGTGCTGGCCATGCTGCGGGAGCCCCTGGACGACCTGTGCATCTCCCGCCCCAAGTCCCGGCTGGAGTGGGGCATTGAGCTCCCCTTTGACACGGGGTACGTGACCTATGTCTGGTTCGACGCCCTGCTCAATTACATTTCCGCCCTGGGCTGGCCGGACGGGGAGGACTTTGCGCGCTTCTGGCCCGCGGCCCATCACCTGGTGGCCAAGGACATCATCAAGCCCCACGCCATCTTTTGGCCCACCATGCTGCGTTCCGCCGGGGTGCCCCTCTTTCGCGGGCTCCGGGTGCACGGGTACTGGAAGGTGCACGAGGAAAAGATGTCCAAGAGCCTGGGCAACGTGGTCCGGCCCCTGGAGCTTCGCTCCAAGTACGGCCTGGACGCCTTCCGCTTTTTCCTGCTGCGGGAAATGCAGTTCGGCCACGACGGCAGCTTTTCCGAGGAGGGACTCATCGGCCGCTTCAACGCCGACCTGGCCAATGACATGGGCAACCTGTTCAGCCGCTGCCTGGCCATGACCGGGAAGTACCTCGGAGCCAAGGCACCGGCTCCCCCGGAGAGCTTCCAGGCCGAGGACGAGGAGCTCATGCGGCTGGGAAGGGACTATCTGGAGAAGTACCTCCAGAGCTTCGAGGCGGTGCACACCGCGGAGGCCCTGGAATGGCTCATGGAATTCGTGCGCGGGGTAAACAAGTACATCGATACGAGTGCCCCCTGGAGCCTGTACAAGCAGGGCCATACACAGCGGCTGGAGACGGTGCTCGCCCTGGCTCTGGCCTCGCTGCGCCGCATCGCCCTGGCCATGCGGCCGGTGATGCCGGATGCCTCGTACGCCATGTGCCGGCAGCTGGGCCTGGATCTGGAGCACCTGGATCTGGATCTGCGCCAGGAGTGCTCAAAGTGGATCTTTCTCCCGGAAGGGACCCAAGTGGCCAGGAAATCCAACCTTTTCCCCAGAAAAGAGCTCAAGCTGGACCGGGAGGAACCGGCCCAGAACAAGCAGGCCTCGGAAAAGCAGCAGCAGAAGAAGGCGGGCAAGGGCAGGGCCAAAAATCAAGAGAGCGCGGAATCGGAACAAACCTGGGAGATCGATTTCGCCGACTTTCAGAAGCTCGACCTGCGGGTGGGTCGCGTGGAGGGGGCGAGCCCCCATCCAGATGCGGATCGTCTGCTCCAGCTGGAGGTGGACGCCGGGGAAGGGTCCACGCGGCAGATCGTGGCCGGCCTGGCCGAGGCCTATTCCCCGCGGGATCTGGTGGGCAGATACGTGACTGTTTTGGCCAATCTGAAGCCCCGCAAGCTGCGCGGGGTCACCTCCCACGGCATGGTCCTGGCGGTGCACGGGCAGGAGGGGTTGTCCCTGCTGACTCCCGAAAGTGGAGTCTCACCCGGGGACAAGATCAGCTAGTGCCGGATTCCGGAGGTCGGAAGTCGGAGATCGGAGGTCGGAGATCGGAAGCCGGAGGTCGGAAGTCGGAGATCGGAGGTCGGAGAGAAAGAGAGTCCGCGAATTACGCGAATCGCCGCGAATGAAAAGATAAGCGCGCTCCGCTGATCGCGAAGCGCGCAGAGTCATCGCCGTATTTCAAGTGCAAGGCGCAAGAAAAGCTCAACCTCTTAGAATGGTTCGTTCCTTTTTCGTAAAAAGAAACATAACTATTCACCATCATGTTGAAGCGCGAAGGTTTACGTTGATTCAGAGTGGTGCTGAATCGTTACACTGCGATTTCAAAATCCTTTGCGCCTGGGATCTGGGCAAGTCATCCTCCAAACAGTTGATTCGATCCCCTTGGTCAGAGATCGGATGTCGGGCACCGGAGGTCGGGTTACTGATCAACTGACTCACTGATCCACTGATTCACTGAATCGTCGTTTCTCCCCTCAATCCGAACGGTGAACGGGGAACGGGGAACGCAGAACGCCCTGCTAACCCTTGATGCAGGCCAGGGGCCTCATCCGGGCCACCTTCCGGGCCAGGCCGGCCCGATGAGTGGCCTCCACCACCAGGTCCACATCCTTGTAGGCCATGGGGGCCTCCTCTGCCGCCCCTTTCTTGCTCGCCGCCCGGACCAGGATACCCTGCCGGGAGAGCTCGCTGATCACATCCTTGGCGGTCCAGGTCTTGGTGGCCTTTTTCCGGCTCATGGCCCGGCCGGCTCCGTGGCAGGCCGAGCCCCAGGCCCGGTTCCGCCCGGCGCTGTTCCCGGCCAGGATATAGGAGCTGGTTCCCATACTGCCCCCGATGATCACCGGCTGGCCAGTGCCGCGGTATTGCTCCGGTATTTCCGGGCTTTCCGGGCCGAAGGCGCGGGTGGCGCCCTTGCGGTGCACGTAGAGGCGCCTTGATTCTCCGTCCACCTCGTGCTCCTCGACCTTGCAGGTGTTGTGGCTGACGTCGTAGAGGAGGTCGAGCCGGGCCTCGGGGATGACGCTGGTGAAGGCCTCCCTGGCCAGGTGCCCCAGGACCTGGCGGTTGGCCAGGGCGTTGTTCACCCCGCAGCACATGGCCCGGAAGAAGTCCTGGCCCTCCTGGGAGCGGATGGGGGCGCAGACCAGCTCCCGCGCGGGAAGGGAGAGCTGGTGTTTGGATGTGGCCCGGCCCAGGATCTGGATATAGTCGGTGCCGATCTGGTGCCCCAGCCCCCGGGAACCGCTGTGCACGGTGACCAGGACCTCGTTCTGGAACAGGCCGAAGGCGGCTGCGGCCTCAGCATCATAGATTCTATCCACGCACTGGATTTCCAGATAGTGATTGCCCGAGCCCAGGCTGCCCAATTGGCGCTTCTGCCGCTTCTTGGCCGTCTCCGAGACCTTGTCCGGGTCCGCCCCGTCCATGCGGCCCCGGTCCTCGATAAAGTCCAGGTCCGCCTCTTCGCCGTATCCCTTGTGCACGGCCCAGGCGGCGCCGTTTTCCAGGAGCCGGTCCAGCTTGGAGGCGCTCAGCTTGATTTTGCCCTCGGAGCCGAGGCCAGCCGGCACACTGGAGTACAAGGCGTCAACCAGCTCCTGCAGCCTGCCCTGGACGGCCTCGCGCTCGATGCCGGTCCGCATGGTCCGCACGCCGCAGGCGATGTCGTACCCGATGCCGCCCACGGAGATGACCCCGTCCCGGTCCGGGTCGAAGGCTGCCACACCGCCGATGGGAAAGCCGTAGCCCCAGTGGGCGTCGGGCATGGCCATGGAGGCCCTGCGGATTCCGGGGAGATGGGCCACATGCGCCGCCTGCTGCAGGACTTCGGGGCCCATGTCCAAGAGGATCTCCCGGCTGCCGAAGAACCAGACCGGGACCCGCATGCCCCCCTCGGGGGGCATTTGAAAGAGACACTCCGCGGTGTGCTGCCAGTTGTTGATGTCCATACACTGTTCCGAACTGGGGTGATCTCTGCGAGGCAGTTGTTGGAGGCGGGCGGATCAGGCGGCGGATTGCCGGACCGGTTCCACAAGGATGTGATCCGCCTCGTTGTTCCGCAGGGAAAGGGTGAATCCGTGCACCTTCAGGGCGACGGGGTCCCTGAGCGGGGCCCGGCCCAGGATGGTGATCTCCACGCCGGGGACGAGGCCCATGTCCCGTATGCGGCGGCCCAGCTCACCCGAGGCGTGGATGCTCACGATCCGCGCGGATTGATTCTTGGCCAGATGCCGCAGGGATAGAGCTGCCTGTTGCATATGTTGCATATATGGTCTCCTGCATTCGATTCGATGTTGGCTCATGGGGGTATTCACAATCCGGGACCCGCTATTCCATGCGGGTCACCAGTACTTTTTCCGCAAGTCCCTGCCCCAGGCTCAGGTCGGAGCCGCGGACCTTGAGACGGACAGGTCCGCGCCCGCCGGAGACGATGAGGATCTCGGTCCCCGGGGTGAATCCCAGGGCGTAGAGGCGGGATCGGGCTCCTCCGCCCCCGGCAAGGGTGGCCACGGAAACCTTGCTGCCGGAGGGAAAATGATTTAGGGGATAGGGCGTCACGGACATCTCCTGCTGACTCGTTTCATCCGGAGAGCGGGCTCTTCGGATGCGAGCTTGTTATGTTTGGTTCACCTAACTTTCTATAGTCCTCAATTGCTCAGTTGTCAAGACTGGCCTGTTGCCCTGGCAGGCTGGCGGACTGAACCCGCGGCCCTGGTGTTTGCATATTTTTCCGGGGTCTTTTATTCTCATGCGCGTTCGCAAGCGGTTGTCCCCACCGGACCGGGAGCAACCGGTACGCGCAACCCCTAACAGAACCGACGACACGACCTATGCCCAAGCGAAACGACCTCAAAAGGATCATGCTCATCGGCTCCGGCCCGATCATCATCGGTCAGGCCTGCGAGTTCGACTACTCCGGCACCCAGGCCCTCAAGGCCCTGCGGGAGGAGGGTTTTGAAGTGGTGCTCGTCAACTCCAATCCGGCCACGATCATGACCGATCCTGAGCTGGCCACCCGGACCTATCTGGAGCCCATCACCCCGGAGTCCGTGGCCAAGATCATCGCTCGCGAGCGTCCCGACGCCCTGCTCCCCACTTTGGGCGGTCAAACCGGGCTGAATACGGCTGTGGCCGTTTCCGAACAAGGGGTGCTCGAGGAATACGGTGTGGAGCTCATCGGGGCCTCCCTGGAGGTGATCCAGAAGGCCGAGAGCCGGGAGCGGTTCCGGCAATCCATGGAGAACATCGGCCTCAAGGTCCCCAAGAGCGACATCGCCCGCAGCCTGGAGGAAATCCGGGAGATCGCCGAGCATATCGAGCTGCCGGTGATTGTTCGTCCCGCCTTCACCCTGGGTGGCACCGGTGGCGGCGTGGCCTACAATCTGGAGGATCTGGAGGAGATCGCCCGTCGCGGTTTGGCGGCGAGCATGACCCACGAGGTCATGCTGGAGGAGTCGGTCCTGGGCTGGAAGGAGTTCGAGCTGGAGGTCATGCGGGACAGGAACGACAACTGCGTGATCATCTGCTCCATCGAGAACCTGGACCCCATGGGGATCCACACCGGGGACTCCGTGACCGTGGCCCCCACCCAGACCCTGACGGACCGCGAATTCCAGAAGATGCGGGGCGCCTCCCTGGACATCATGCGCGAGATCGGGGTGGAGACCGGGGGATCCAACGTGCAGTTCGCGGTCAACCCGCAGGACGGGGAGATGATGGTCATCGAGATGAATCCCCGGGTCTCGCGCTCCTCCGCCCTGGCCTCCAAGGCCACGGGATTCCCCATCGCCAAGATCGCGGCCAAGCTGGCAGTGGGATACAGCCTGGACGAGCTGCCCAATGACATCACCCGGGAGACGGTGGCCTCCTTCGAGCCCTCCATCGACTACTGCGTGGTCAAGATCCCCCGCTTTACCTTCGAGAAGTTCATGGGCTCCCAGGACGAGCTGACCTCATCCATGCGCAGCGTGGGCGAGACCATGGCCATAGGCCGCACCTTCAAGGAATCGCTGCAGAAGGGGATGCGCTCCCTGGAAACGGGCATGACCGGCCTGGCAAACAGCTTTCATCCGCAGCTTCCGGAACGCGAGGAGATCGTGGCCAAGTTGGTGAGGCCCAACTCCCAGCGGCTGGTCTATCTCCGCCTGGCCATGCTCTGCGGGATAGGGGAGGAGGAGATCCATCGGGACACGCAGATCGATCCCTGGTTCCTGCGCCAAATCAGGGAGCTGGTGGATTTCGAGACCGAGCTCCTGCAGTGGGCCGGGGAGTGGCCGGACATCGACGATCAGGAGCAGTCCGCGGGGATGATCCGGCGGGCCAAGCAGCTCGGCTTCTCCGACAGACAGCTCGCCGGGCTGGTGGATCGCAGCCAGGAGGAGATCCGCAGGGCCCGGCAACGGCACGGGATCACGGCCACGTACAAGCTAGTGGACACTTGCGCCGCGGAGTTCGAGGCCTACACACCCTACTACTACTCCACCTACGAGCGGGAGAATGAATGCCGGGCTTCGGAGGGGCGGCGCAAGGTGGTCATCCTGGGGGGCGGCCCCAACCGGATCGGACAGGGCATCGAGTTCGACTACTGCTGCGTCCACGCCTCCTTCTCCCTCCGGGAGATGGGCCTGGAGTCCATCATGATCAATTCCAATCCGGAGACGGTGAGCACGGACTACGACACTTCGGACCGCCTCTATTTCGAGCCGCTCACCCTTGAGGACACCCTGAACATCATCGAGCAGGAGCAGCCGGAGGGTGTTATCGTCCAGTTCGGGGGGCAGACCCCGCTCAACCTGGCGGTGCCGCTTCTGAAGAACGGGGTCTCCATCCTGGGCACGTCCCCGGACAGCATCGATCGGGCCGAGGACCGCGAGCGCTTTCAGGAGCTCTTGAACACAGTGGGGCTCAAGCAGCCGGAGAACGGCACCGCGACCTCGGAGGAGGGGGCCCTGGATATTGCCAAGAGAATCGGCTATCCTCTTGTGGTGCGCCCCTCCTATGTGCTCGGCGGCCGGGCCATGGAGATCGTGTACGACGAGGCGGACCTCATGAACTACTTCCGGGAGGCGGTGGTCATCTCCCCGGATCACCCCATCCTGCTGGACAAGTTCATGGAGAACGCCATCGAGATCGACGTGGACGCGATCTCCGACGGAGAGGACACCTACGTGGGCGGCATCATGGAGCACATCGAGGAGGCCGGGGTCCATTCCGGGGACTCGGCTTGCGTGATCCCGCCGCACACCATAGGAGAGAAGCTGGAGCAGGAGATCGTCCGGGACACCAAGGCGCTGGCCCGTGAGCTGCAGGTCAAGGGCCTGATGAATATCCAGTACGCCATCCGGGAGGGGGAGATCTACATCCTGGAGGTCAATCCCCGCGCCTCCCGGACGGTGCCCTTCGTGAGCAAGGCCACCGGCGTGCCCCTGGCCAAGCTGGCCACCCGGGTCATGCTCGGGGAGCGGCTCCGGGACTTGGACCCCTGGTCCATGCGGTGCTCGGGATACTACTCGGTCAAGGAGGCGGTGCTCCCCTTCAACCGCTTTCCCGGAGTGGATACCCTGCTGGGGCCGGAGATGCGCTCCACCGGCGAGGTTATGGGGATAGACCCGGATTTCGGTCTGGCCTTTCTCAAGTCCCAGCTCGCCTCGGGCCAGATCATCTCCGAGGAGGGCACCATCTTCATCTCAGTGAACAACCGGGACAAGCCGAGCATCGTGGAGCCGGCCCGGATCTTCGCGGATATGGGGTACACCCTGATGGTGACCCAGGGCACGGGGGACTATCTGGAGCGGTTCGGGATCGAGACCAAGCGGGTGAACAAGGTCTACGAGGGCCGGCCCAACGTGATCGACATGATCAAGAACAAACAGATCCAGCTGGTGATCAACACCTCCTCGGGCAAGCTCACTGTGCAGGATTCCTCCTCGCTGCGGCAGGCGACCATCCTCTACAACATCCCCTACACCACGACAGTGGCCGGGGCACGGGCGGTCGCCCTGGCCCTGCGACAGCGCCTGGCCCATGAGGGCATTACGGTGAGCAGCCTTCAGGAGTTCTACAATCCGGAGGCCTAGGAAGGCTCCGGTCAAAGCCCATCCGGGAATATTACCCGGATGGGCAAAGAGACGCTCTGCATGAAAAAGGAACACTGCGGACTGATCGGGATCTACGGGCACAAGGAATCGGCCAGGATGGCCTATTTCGGGCTCTACGCCCAGCAGCACCGCGGGCAGGAGAGCGCGGGCATCTCCACCTGGGACGGATGGAAGCTGCGGGAACAGCGGGGCATGGGCCTCGTCCCGGACGTTTTCCAGGAGCGCCATCTCTCCCGCGAGCTCAAGGGCGAGATCGCCATGGGCCACATCCGCTACTCCACAACCGGGGCCTCGCTGCTGCGCAACGCCCAACCCTTCCTGATCAACTTCCGGGGACGGCACATGGCCGTGGCCCACAACGGCAACCTGGTCAACAGCGCCGAGCTGCGGGACCGCCTGGAGTCGGGGGGATCCCTGTTCCAGACCAGCATGGACAGCGAGATCTTCCTCCATCTCATCGCCAAGCACCTGGATCACGGTCCGGTGGAAGAGGCCATCGTCCGGGCCTGCCAGGAAGTGCGCGGGGCGTACAGCTTCCTGTTCCAGGAGAACCACAAGCTCATCGCGGTGCGCGATCCCCACGGCTTTCGGCCCCTGGTTCTGGGCCGGGTGGGAGAGACCTACGTCTTTGCCTCAGAGACCTGCGCCCTGGATCTTCTGGACGCGGAATACCTGCGGGAGGTGGAGCCAGGGGAAATGGTGGTGCTGGAAAACGGGAGGATATCCTCGCGCAGCATCCGGCCCGGGGAACCAGTCAAGCGGGCCTATTGCATCTTCGAGCTCATCTATTTCGCCCGGCCGGATTCCACCGTCTTCGGGGAGAACGTGTACCAGCGGCGCAAGAACATGGGCGCTCAGCTGGCAAAGGAGGCTCCGGTTGACGCGGATTTCTGCATGCCCTTTCCGGACTCCGGGGTCTACGCCGCCGTGGGGCACGCCCAGGCCTCGGGGCTGCCCTTTGAAAACGCCATGATCCGCAACCACTACGTGGGGCGCACCTTTATTCAGCCCTCCCAGGACATGCGGGACTTCGGGGTCCGGATCAAGCTCAACCCGGTCAAGGAGATGATACGGGGCAAGCGGATCGTGATCGTGGAGGACTCCATCGTGCGCGGAACCACCATCCGGACCCGGATCAAGAACCTGCGGGAGCTCGGGGCCAAGGAGCTGCACCTGCGCGTAAGTTGTCCCCCCATCCGCCATCCCTGCTACTACGGGATCGACTTCTCCTCCAAGGGCGAGCTCATCGCTGCGAATCACTCCGTGGAGGACATCGCCGAATTCATCGATCTGGACTCGCTGCACTACTTGAGCGTGGACGGCCTGCTGGAGGCGATGGGCGGAAGCACAAATTACTGTCTGGCCTGTTTCCAGGGGAGTTATCCCACGCAGGTGGGGGCGAACTGTCAAAAGGCCTGTCTGGAAGTCTGATATATGAAGGACAAGGAGCAACGCGACTGGGTGGCTTTGGCCCGTCAGGTCCTGGAGGCGGAGATCGACGGCCTCTATCTGGTCCGGGACAATCTGGACGCCGAATTCGAGCGGGCCCTGGAGATGATCGCCCGCTCCGCGGGGCGGGTCTTTGTCACCGGCATCGGCAAGTCCGGGCTTGTGGGGCGCAAGATCGCCGCGACCCTGAGCAGCACGGGAACCCCGGCCAGCTTTCTCCATCCCGTGGAAGGGGCCCACGGGGATCTGGGCATGATCCGGGAGGGTGACGTGGTCATTGCCATCTCCAACAGCGGGGAGACGGACGAGCTGAACGCGATCCTGCCCACCATGCTCTCCCTGGGCAGCCGGCTTGTGGGAATGACCGCGCGCAGGGAATCCACAATGGGTAGCATGTGCCACGCAGTGCTCAACACCTCGGTCCCCAGGGAGGCCTGCACCCTGAATCTGGCCCCAACCGCGAGCACCACCGCAACGCTGGCCCTGGGAGACGCACTGGCCGTGGGGCTCATCGAGTGGAAGGCCTTCGGCCGCGAGGATTTTCAGCGCTATCATCCCGGTGGGGATCTGGGCCGGCAGTTGAGCCTTTCCGTGGAGCAGGTCATGCACAGCGAGAACCTGCCCGTGGTCCGCGAGGGGAGTGTTCTGCAGGAGAGCCTGCGGCTCCTGGATTCCGGCGGTCTGGGCACAGTCGTGGTCCTGGACTCCGCTGGGAGGCTACAGGGGATCCTCACCGACGGGGACGTGCGGCGCATGATCTGCCACAAGCGCTACAGCCTCCAGGACGAGGTCGAGGCCTATATGACGGTCCGTCCACGTTTCGCCAGGAAAGGGGAGAGAACGGCCCGCCTGCTGGAGATTATGGAGCAAAACGCCATAACCGTGCTGCCGGTGGTGGACGAAGACAGGCGCCTGGTGGGGATCGTTCATTTGCACGATCTCCTGGGCAAGGGCAGAATAGCCTTTAACGGACAAACCCGCGCGGATACCGGTGGACACGGGTCCCGGGAGGACCTCTAAACACCGGGATTCCGGTAAGTTGAGCCTATGCTGCGTTTCCTGAAATATTTCCTGATCATTTTTGTATGTCTGGTTGTCCTTGCAGCCGGGGGCGGTGCGGGGCTCTACTACTGGGCCGCGTCGGGGCTGCCCACCATGAAGAAGATCACCGACTACAACCCGCCCCTGACCACAACCATCTATTCCAGGAATGACAAAGTACTCGGATATCTGAGCAAAGAAAACAGGTTCCTTCGCTCCCAGGAGGAGATGACGGAACATGTGCGTCAGGCCTTTCTGGCGGCGGAGGACAGCGGCTTCTTTGAACACGGCGCCATCGACTTCATGGGGATTCTCCGGGCCGCGATCAAGAATCTGCGGGCCGGTCAGATCGTGCAGGGAGGCAGCACCATCACCCAGCAGGTGGTCAAATCCCTGCTTCTGACTCCCAAGCGGAGCTACAAGCGCAAGCTCAAGGAGGCCATCCTGGCCTACCGCCTGGAGAAGCATCTCACCAAGGAAGAGATCCTGACCATCTATCTGAACCAGATCTATCTGGGCGAGGGCGCCTACGGGGTGGAGGCGGCGGCAAGGGTCTACTTCGGCAAGCACGCGGACGAGCTCTCCCTGGCCGAATCCGCGCTTTTGGCGGGTCTGCCCAAGGCGCCCAGCCTGTACAATCCCTACGAGAATCCGGACAGGGCCCTCGAGAGGAGGACCTATGTCCTGCGCCAGATGCGCGATCTGGGATGGATTTCCAGCAAGCGCTTCGTCCAGGCAGCGGAAGAGCCCCTGGTGCTTCGCACCATGAAGGATCCCACCTGGCGGATCGCCCCGGATTACGTGGAGCAGGTCCGGCGCTGGCTCATAGACGAATTCGGGCATGAACGGGTTTACGAGGAGGGTCTGCGCGTATACACCGCCGCGGACATGAAGCACCAGAGGGCAGCGGAGGAAGCGGTGCGAGCCGGCCTGGAGGCCTCGACCAAGCGTCGCGGCTGGCGGGGACCGATCACTAGCTACAATGCCACTGGGGCCAAGGAGTTCCTCGGGGAGCAGAACGCTTCCGAGCAGATCGAGACCCTGCGTCAGGGGGAATGGATCAAGGTCCTGGTGGACGAGGTCCGGCCCGGGGGGGCCAGGGCGCGCTTCGCCAACGAGACCGCCTGGATGGATGTGGAGAGCATGGCCTGGTGTCGGGAGCTCAATCCGGAGAAGGCCCCGGAGGAAGTGCCCGATGTGAAGAACGCGGAGAAGGTTCTCAACCCGGGTGACGTGGTCTGGGCCTCCCTGGACAGCAACGAACGGGACCAGAAGGACCGCTGGCTGCTGCGGCTGGAGCAGAAGCCCAGGGTCCAGGGCGCCCTCTTCTCCATGAGTCCGGAGAACGGTAAGGTGCGGGCCCTGATCGGAGGGTACGACTTCGATGAGAGCGAGTTCAACCGGGCCACCCAAGCCAAGCGGCAGCCGGGCTCCGCGTTCAAGCCCATCGTCTACTCCGCCGCCTTCGATCAGGGCATGACCCCTGCTACAAAGGTGCTGGATGCGCCCATCGTCTACCAGGACAATGCCACGAACTCCACCTGGAAGCCGCAGAACTACGAGCGGATGAACTTCGGCCCCACCATGCTCCGTACCGCACTGGTCAAGTCGCGGAATCTGGTCACCATCCGAGTGGCCCGGGAGATCGGCATCGACAGCGTGATTGAGCGGGCCAAGACCCTGGGGCTCGAGGGCGACTTTCCCCGGAACCTCTCCGTGAGCCTGGGTTCCGGCTCGGTGAGCCTGCGTGGCATGTGCAGGGCCTACTCCGCCTTTGCCCGGAGCGACGGCTCCGTGGTGGAGCCGAGGCTGGTGCTCAAGGTGACCGATCCCTGGGGCGAGCCCCTGTACGAATCGAACAAGACGGTGCGAAACGCCATCAGCCCCCAGACCTCCTACATTATGGCCGACCTGATGCAGCAGGTGGTGCAACGCGGCACGGCCTGGCGGGTCAAGCGGGCCATGAACCGGCCCTTCGCCGGCAAGACCGGGACCACGGACGAGCAGAAGGACGCCTGGTACATGGGTTTTTCTCCTTATCTTATGACAGGTGTCTTCGTGGGATTCGACGATCCGAAACCCATGGGCAAGTACGAGACCGGATCCCGCGCGGCCTCGCCCATCTGGATCGACTACCGCGAGCAGGTGGAATCCGAGTACCAGGCACAGGATTTCAGCAAGCCCCCGGGGATCGTCATGGCCCGGGTAGATGCGGAAACCGGGCTTCTGGCCGGGCCTGACACCGAGGAGAGCTATATGATCCCCTTCAAGGCGGGGACTCAGCCCAAGAAGGTCTCTCCCTCCTCAGGCGACGGCTCCGGATCGGATGGCGGGGATGGAGGGTCCTCGCAGCAGCAGGGGGATCGGCTCAAGGAGATTTTTTAGCGTTCCCCGTTCTGCGTTCAGCGTTCCCCGTTGGGCGTTGGGCGTTCAAGATTTCGGGTTTCGAATTTGTCCTTTCCTCTGATTCCCTGCGCCTCACGTCTAAGATCTGATGTCAGGCGTCTGTGAACCGCCAGTCACCAGTCACGGATCCTTCCTTTGACGGATCACGGATAACAGATAACTGATCACGATCCATTCTCACACCAGCTCCAGATCCCAGTTGAAGGTGCTCGTGCGTCCTGCGCGGGGCACCTTTTGGGGCAAGCCGCTCTCCAGGTGCACGAAGAGGCTGTACCCCGCCTCCTCGAGCTCGCCTTCCATCTCGGTGAGATCCAGCTCCACATTGGGATAGATATAGCGATTCTGGCCCCGCTTGGTGAGCCAGAAGATCTCCTGCTTGGGGCTCTGGATCTTGCGTCCCGTCTTGATTCCCGGATGGGCGGTGCGGGAGACGCAACAGGGCCAAAGCCCGCGGGTGACCATTCCCAAGGGCAGGGGGCTGCTCCGGGGCAGCTGGAGGTAGTCCCGGCGGGAGAGCTCCGGGCTGACAATCGCTCCGGACAGGCCCATCCGCCGCAGCTCCTCCACCGCCAGGGGGTTGGCGGTGTTGCAGAACGGGCCGGCCAGGAGCCGCAGAGCCTTCAGATCCGGAAAGAGGTCCCGCTGCCACGGGGCGCCCAGGACGAAGCGCCTGGCCCCTTTCCCGGTCAGCATGCGGATTCCTTCCAGCCACTGCCCCTCCTCGTCGGGCCAGATCGCCGGAGGCAGCCAGAACCAGCAGCTGCGGGCCCTGCCCATGGCGATCTGTTGCATACGTTCCAGGGTGAGCCACAATCCGGTTCGTCCCTTGCCCCTGGTGTGCGTGATGTCGGAGACAACCTCCATGCGGCCGGCTCTGCCGGGTTTCTTGGCTGCGCGGGGGAGCTTGGGGGAAAACTCCGATTCCGTGTTCTCTTGGGCATCTGTCTCCCGGAGCTGACCGGCGAGCTTGGCTATGGCCTCCTGCAGCTGGCGCTCCCTTCTGTCCACGAGAAAGACGGGCAGGCCGGGTCCGGCGCCGGAGCTGTGCCCGGGCAGGGTGAGCCCGCCTCCGCGGGGGACGTACTTGCTCACCTTGTAGGTGCGGTGTCCGGGAAGGTCCTGGTATCCGATGCGCAGGAGGTCGCCGGGCAAAAGCTCCGTACGGGGCTTGAGGCGGGGGCTGCCGCCCTTGCCGGCTAGTTTGCCGGCGAACATACCGGAGCCGGTGTCCTCTTCCGGCTGGACCGGGATTTTGGGGCTCTGGGGAAGGAAGGAGTAGGATGTCCCCGGCCTGCCCAGGGCCTTGTCCAGCAGGGCGCTGGCCTCCTTTCTCGCCTCCGGCTCGCTGGAATGGTCCCGGAGGAGCTGATAGGCCCGGATGGTGTAGAAGACGTAGTGGGGGCCCTTCTTGCGCCCCTCGATCTTCCAGCCCCGTACAGCGGGGGCGTCGAGCAGGGTCTTGCTCAAGACGTCCAGGCGCAGGTCCAGACAGGAAAAGAAGCGCTCCTTGCTCGATCCATGCGTGTATAGCCTGCGGCAGGGCTGCACGCAATTGCCCCGGAGCCCGCTCTTTCCCCCCAGAAAGCTGCTCCAGTAGCAGCGTCCGGAGACGGCGTAGCAAAGTGCCCCGTGCACGAAGACTTCCAGCTCCAGCCCCGGTGGACAGGAGGCGGAAAGGTCCTTGATCTCGTCCAGGCTGAGCTCGCGGGGCAGCACGACGCGCGAGACACCCAGCCTGTCCCTGATGGTCCTTAAGGAGCCGCCAAGACAGGCCTGAGCCAGGGTGGACAGGTGCAACTCTCCCCTGAATCCAGTTTGGCGGGCCAGGTTGACTGCGGCGAGATCCTGCAGGATGAGCCCGTCCGGGTGGACATGGCGATTCAAAAGATCGATCCACTGCCCGGCGCTGGTCAGCTCCTCCGGCTTGATCAGGGCGTTCAGTGCCACATAGGTGCGTACCCCCCGATCTCGGGCCAACTCGGTGAGCCGGGCCAATTCATTCACTGCGAAGTTCGTGGCCTGCATGCGGGCGGAAAACCGCTGCAGACCGCAGTAGATGCTGTCCGCGCCTGCCGCTACTGCCGCCAGAAAGGCGTCGCGGTCCCCGGCCGGGGCCAGGATTTCCGGTGGGCTGCTTTGTTGGCTCAAATGGGTCATGGTCCTTTTTATGGTCATGGTTCAGAGGAAGAAGGGTCGAAGTGGAAGACTCCCTAGTGCAGGATTGCATTCAAATGGGCATTTGGGAAGCGTTGTTCTAGACAGGGTGTCGGTTTCAGACTCACGGTGTTCCAGGGGAGTTGATTCCGACCGGCCTGCCGGACGCACACATTCCGGTATACCGGGGCTTCTGTCAAGCCCGGGTGTCCGAAAAGGTTCTTCTCTTCGGGG
>JAIPDU010000009.1 GCA_021737525.1 Desulfohalobiaceae bacterium
AAACACATGATCAAAGTCCTTGTTGTCGACGACTCAGCCATTGTCCGACAGGTCCTGGAAAGGGAGCTGGGCAGGGCGGAAGGCCTGGAGATCGTGGGCTCGGCCCCGGATCCCTATGTAGCCAGGGACATGATCGTCGAGCTCCGGCCGAATGTAGTGCTCCTGGACATCGAGATGCCCAGGATGGACGGGCTGACCTTCCTGAAAAAGCTCATGCAGTATTATCCCCTTCCCGTGATCATTGTCTCCTCCCTGACCAAGGCAGGGGCGGATCTGGCTGTTGATGCGGTCAATACCGGGGCCGTGGATGTGGTGTCCAAGCCGGGATCCTCCTTCAGCGTCTCCGAGCTGGTGCCCTCGCTTGTGGACAAGATCCGTGCCGCGGCCAGGGTCAATATCCAGTCCTACCTGCAACAGCCCGCCAAGCAGGAGCAACGGATCACCACGGAGCTCGCCCGCAGAAAAATCACCAACAAGGTCATCGCCATCGGCGCCTCAACCGGGGGAACCCAGGCCCTGGACTCCCTGTTGCAGCAGCTGCCGGGACACGTCCCCGGTATCCTCATCGTGCAGCACATGCCGGAAAATTTCACCGCCTCCTTCGCCGAAAGGCTGAATGATCGCTCCGCTCTGGAGGTCCGGGAAGCCCGCAACAACGACTCCGTGGTTCCCGGAGTGGCATTGATCGCTCCGGGAAATTACCATATGATCCTCCGCCGCAGCGGAGCCAGATTCTACGTGAACATCAAGCAGGGACCCATGATCTGCAGACAGCGCCCCAGCGTGGACGTCCTTTTCAAATCCGTGGCGCAGAACGCCGGGAAGAACGCTGCCGGCGCCCTGCTCACCGGAATGGGCAAGGACGGGGCCGAGGGCCTGCTGCAGATGCTGCAGGCGGAAGCCAGGACCATCGCCCAGGACGAGAAGAGCAGCCTGGTTTTCGGAATGCCTCAGGAGGCCATTAAATTGGGGGCTGCGGAGAGCGTGCTCTCCCTGAACGCCATTCCCGGAGCCCTTGTGGAATGGGCAGCCGCGCAGGGAACGTGATCCCTTGTTGTACGTTCGGAGCTCAATGGGCAACGCGGAACGGGGAACGAGAAAAGATATGGACACTGCCTTCCACGGCCGCCTGGAGCGGATCAAAAAGCTCCCCACCCTTCCCCTGGTCATCCGGAAACTGGACCAGGCGGTCCAGGACCCGGATTCGGACATCACGCAAATTACCGGCATCATAGAGGACGATCCGGCAATCATGGCCCGTATCCTCAAGGTGGCCAACTCCGTGTTCTATACCACGGAGAAGGGAATTAGCGACCTGAGGACGGCGGTGGTGGTCATGGGCCTGCGCGCTGTGCACAACATCGCGCTGTCCACCGCCGTCTTCTCGACCTTCCCCCCCAGCCAGGGGACCAAAATGGATCGCACAGCTTTCTGGAAGCACAGCATCTATACCGCAATCGCCACGGAAGTCCTCTCCACCTACGCCGCCGCATCAATGGAAAACAGCGGCCATCACCGCGACGAGCTGCACTTGGCCGGGCTGATGCACGATATCGGGAAGATCGTTCTGGAGCAGTTCTTCCACCACGAATTCTCTCAGGCCCTGGAGCTCTGCCGCAACCAGGAGATCCCCCTGCATTTGGCGGAAAAGAGGATCCTGGGAGCGGATCATGCCCAAGTGGGCGCCTGGCTAGGTGAAAAATGGAATCTGTCTCCGGACATCATCGAGGTCATCCGCTGGCATCACCAGCCGGAGGATGCGGAAAAGCCCGACCGTCACCTCGTGGGGCTCTGCCATGTGGCAAACCATCTGGTCAACATGGAAGGGCTGGGCAACGGCGGCGATTCAGCCTCTCTCTCCAGCCATGCCGCCTTCTCCGATATCGGAGTTTCCGCGGAAGCGGCCCCGGATATCGTGGAAGAAATCCGCCGGAAAGCGGACAACTCGCGGGTGCTGCTTGACATGGCGGAGCAAGAGGCACCGCGGGGCTAGAGCTGCCCTTTACCCACAACCAATTTATTGCCATTATACATAACCCGAGAAGATGAAACCTTTGTATATTCTCCTTTACGGCTTTTTTCACCACAGAGATCACAGAGAAATTAGGGCTTGAAACGCTGGATGCCATCGGCTAGCCTTCGGACATTGAAATTGATCAGAAGTTCCGTTCCTCTGTGCTCTCTGTGTTCTCTGTGGTGAATATCCGACTTTAACCCGGTTAAATCCTGCTTGCCAATTTACTTAATTATTATCTCAAAGTATAGTAAATTGGGGCTGTTTCGCCCTTTTAAACAAGGACCGGAAAAAGCAAGCAGGATCCAACCCAGGTTACCTGGGCTGGAATTTAACCGGGTTAATTCGAAACGATGCTTTTTCCTCTATTCTCTATTTGTGGGTAAAGGGCTGGGCTAGAGGGAAAACGGTGCCCGGATGTTGCTCCTTTTCCCTGGAACAAGCCAAAGGGTTCACGCGATGCCGACGGAATACTACGAGACCCTTACCGAGATCGCCATAGACAACTACACCTTCAAGGCCACTTGGAGCGCGGCCAGCGGGGAATGCTGCATCCTCTGGATCCAGGACACGGACTACATGGAGGACTACGAGGCCCTGGGCAGGTTCTCCCGCTTCGACAAGAGAAAGATCCTTGAATTCGTCATCCGCTACGTTACCAATCCCCAACTCCGGGAAGACATCAGCAAGAAGCGCTTCGAGCGCCACATGGAGAGCCTCTCGCCCACAGTCTTCCACAGGATCTCCGAGCTGAGCCACGAAGAGCGGGAACGGGCCTACCGGGAGCTGTTCAACCTGGATTGCATGCTGGACGCAGCAGTGGATCTGAATTGGAAGCGGCGGGTCATGGCCAAGAAGTTCCATCCGGACCGGGGTGGGGACACCATCTCCATGGCTCTTATCAACGAAGGATACGAACTGCTTACGGATCAGGACAATTCCCGAGACAAAGGGGAAAGGAATCAATAGTTCAAAGTTCAACGTTCGAAGGTCAAAGTTCGAAGTTTAAAGTTGAAGATAGGGAAGAAACTCAAAGCAACTGACCTACTGACTCGCTGATACACTGACACACTGACTCACTGAAGGGAAAAGGTGACTCATGAGCAACGAGGACAAGCTCAAGGAAAAGTATCGCTACGGCTCCGTCTCCCTGTATAGAATCCGGAACAAGAATGAGCAGCAAGTAATCCAAAACCTGGATGCCGTGCTCCGGGAATTCCCGGACTTTCAACCCAACACCCTCGACATACAGGACATTTACGCCCTGGCCTTGAACAAGCTCCCTCCCCACTACAAACAGGAAGCCTCCATTGTCCTGAGCGAATCCACCCCCCGCGAGACAATCCGCCAGGCCCTCCGGGAAGCGGTGGAAAAAGTGCGGGCCAACCCCAACTACAGCAATGAGGCATAGGTAAACATTCAGGGGGTAGGATAGTCGGGAGGCAAAGCCTCAGAGAGAATTTTTTCTCACCGCAGAGGGCGCTGAGGTCGCTGAGAAGGCGCAGAGAGATTTTTTTGCTTTGCGTTGAGGTGCCGCAAAGCAAAAGGGCTCAGCCCGGCGTGAAGACGAATCAGGACTTTAGTCAACCGGAGCCCTATTATCCTTTGCCCCGTCCCGGGGCAAAGGATAAGGCTTTTCCCTCTGCGTCCTGTCCCCCGCGTTCTCCGCTTGCCCGGTTAAACCGGGGCCCCTTTGGGGTGTTTAACTGAGGCGCCTCGGCGGTGTGCTACTCATCCTGCCACAGAAGCGCAGAACGACCCCCGTGAAGGGTTACAGGCATAGGGCTCATACTTCAGCCCGATCGCCCACTGACCTCTGGCGTCTGACCTCCGATCTCCGACATCCGACCTCCGACCTCTGGCCCCTAGACCCTGAGACGCATGATCTTGTCATAGGCGTCCATGGCCTCGCTGCGCATCCGGCTCATCAATTGCAGGGAGAAGCCCGCCTTTTCCATATTGATCATCACTTCGTGGACACTGGTCTCCTTGCCCGCGGAAAAGTCCTCGATTGATTGATTCGCCTTGTCCTGCATGGCTGCCGTATCCTGCACAAACCCCTTGAGGGTCTGCAGGAAATCCTCGCCGCCCTGCTGCTTTTGCTGGGCGGTCTGCTCAATGGACTGCGCTATCTGACCGATGCTTCCGATTCCGGAAATCCCGTCGCTCATATTCCCTCTCCCCTATTGGCTCGATCGGGCCGAAACCGCCCGGTTTAGCTGCCGATCTGCAGGGCCTGCCGGGCCATGCGCTGCGCGGATTTGATGCTGGTCACATTTGCCTCGTAGGAACGCACAGCCGCCTGCATGTCGGTCATCTCCTCCACCAGATTGATATCCGGCTTAAGCACGTACCCTTCCTCGTTCGCCTGGGGATGGGAGGGATTGTACACCTCCTTGGGCGGATCCCGGCTTTCCACTATCCGCTCCACGCGGACCCCCTGATTGGGATTCCGCAGACTGGACTGCAGCTGCTGGTCGAACCGCGGGTTCCTGGTGCGGAAAATCACTGATTTCTCCCGGTACGGACCGCCTTCCGGGGTGCTCGTGCTGTTGATGTTGGCCAGATTGGAGCTGATGGTGTTCAATCTGGTGCTCTGGGCCTGAAGAGCCGAGGAGCTTATTTGCATGGACTGGAAAACGCTCATGGGTTATTCTCCCCTATTTCTGCAGCACATTCTGCAGGGTGCTGAACTTCTTGCGCAGCATCTTGGTCGTCGCCTCGTACTTGATCTGGTTCTCGGAAAGGCGCTGCATTTCCTGATCCAGACTCACATTGTTCTTGTCCCCTATACGGCTCAGGCTCGGCTCGCGGCTCACACTGCCCTGCACCTCCGGCGCTTCCCCGTGCACGGGATAATGCTTCGGATCGCTCGAAGTCAGGCTCACCTCGGAGTCGGAAAGGCTGTTCTGCAGCTGCTGCTCGAAATCGAGCCTGGCCGGGGCATACCCTGGTGTATCCGAATTCGCGATATTGGAGCTGATCACCTGCTGCCTCTGCACTCGGAGATTCAAGGCATTGTGCAATACATGGATAGTGTCCCCGAACATTATTTCGCTTCTCCTTCTCCTTGAGTTCACCTTCTTCTTCTGCGCTTCTTCAACGTTGAACCCTGAACTTTGAACTTTGAACTTCGGGCTCAGTCATCCCTTTTCCGCAAAGCCTCGATCGCCATCCCCTCCTCGGCCAGATCGCTCCAGAGGGGGCTTTCATTCCTATCGACAATCCGCTGCCAGAGTTTAGTCCCTTCCTCCTCCCGGTCCGTTTTCATGCGGATCTGGCCCATTCGGTATCTGGCTTGATCCGCTTGGTATCCCTGTTGTTCCAGAAAGGAATACAAAGGCAGGGCCTGGCTGAAGACTCCAGTGCGATACAGGCACTCCGCACTCTGCAAAAGGAGCTCCGGAGATGCCTTGCGCCAGCGCGTACCCGTGGCCCGGGCCAGATATCGCTGCGCCTCCCCGAAACGCTCCATGGAGAAAAGGAGCCTTCCGGCCTGGGCGTCCAATTTCCGGCTGACCGGACGATCCGGAGAACGCAGCAGACCCGCGGCGCGTTCGGTCTGTCCCGCCTTGCGCAGGGACTTGACCAGCATAAAATACATGGCCTTTTGATGCGCTCCCCCGGGGTACTCCTCCAGGTATTTCTCGGCAAGATCCGCGGACCGGGAGTACTCTTCCCGACGCAGATAGCTCCGTGCCAGAAGCGGAAAGACATCCTCCCGTTTTTCCGGGTTTCCGGCCAGGCTCATCATGTACTCGTACACGCGGCTCGCCCGGTCGAAAAAACCGAGGCGGGAAAAGGCCCCGCCCAGATCGTAGAGAAAGTCCAGGGGAAGCCTGGCGTGGCGCAAGGATTCCCTGTTCTTCTGCACCAGGGCCATAGCCCGGATATAGGCGTCCTTTTCCAGCAGCTCCCGCACCACTCCGGGCAGTATGTCCACCAGGAGGACTCGGGCGTGGGACTGAAGCTTCCCCGCGGAATGTTCGCGCAGGAAAGGGGCGAGCCAGTGGACCGCAGCACGGTCATGACCGTTGAGATGGGCCACCAGGATCCTCTTGAAAGCGGCTTCCTCCCGAATGGCTCGGCTTCCCGCCCTTTGGGCGATATTGTGGTAGGCCCGCGCCAAGTCGTTGGCGTCCGCGTCGTCCTTGTTCAAGACCGCCAGATCGGCCAGCTCGGTCTCGGCTCGCCATCTGGCCCGGCAGTCACCGGATTCATCCGTTATACGCATCAAGCTCACCTTGCCCAGCAACCCGGCCCCACGCTGCAAGTCGGACATGGCCTCCCCGAACCGGGCCATGGCGACCCGTTCCCAATCCCGATCCGGAAGCGAATTTGCCAGTCTGGAGTAAAGCTGCAAGGCGTCGCCGTAGTTCCCGTTTTCGTAGCTGTAGCGGGCGAGCTGGGCCAGAGCCCGGGGATGATTCCGCAACAGGACCCTGGGGAAGCTTTTCAAATCCCTGACAGCCCGCTTCTGCTTGCCCGTGGCGAATGCGGCCTGCGCCTTGCGCAGGGCGAAAATTTTCCTGTCCGGGAAGTCCTTGTCCGGCGGATCCGAAGCCAAGGCGTAGGCCCTTTCCGCGTGCCCCGTTCCCAGGGCCGTCTCGATTTCCAGGAGCTTGGCGTAAGACTTCCATTGGCCGGGAGCATCATCGGAGAAACTCATATCTCGGGCACGGGCGTACCCCAGATAGGGGTTGCCGGCAGAGGCAGCCGCGTACGCGCCGAGATAGTCCAGGACCTCTTTGTATCCCTCTTGATTCCTCACCGGGAGCATGCGAAGAATCCGACGCCCTTCCCCTGTCTTGCCCTGGCGCAACAAGAGATCCACTCTGGCGATAGTGGCAGGCAGCCGCTCCCTGTCCGAAGCGTCTCCGGATTGCGCTTGATCCAATGCCCCGAGCGCCTCGGCCCACTCGCCTTTCTCCCCTGAATCGAGCATCTTTTCCGGAAGCGACTCCAGATCCCCAGGGCGCAAAAACCCGGGGAAGGGGGGGAAGGTGTAGACTAGATCCGGATCGACCCGCAGCGGAAGCTCATACTCGCGGAAGAAGGCCATCCAGTCCTCCCTGTAGGGCGAATCAACCCTGCGACTCATGGATACCCCTCTACGCCCCACGGACAATTCGCCGCCCAGCTCCTTGGCGATTGCGGGCCTGGTTTGCTCCCCTTCCCCTGGCCAGCTCAGTCTCAGGCGCAAAACGGACGGATCTTTTGCTGTCGAATATTCGACATCCGCGGGAGGTCTCCGCAGCACCAGGGAGACAATGGTTTTCTCCCCTTGCTCGGCGAGAAGGCTCCGGGCCAGCTCAACGCCGGCCTCGAGCTTGTCCATGGACTCGGCCACACCGGTGCGGTAGAGAATGACATCCAGGCGCTGCCCCGAGGTTTTAACCTCATACTCCGGGACAGCGGAGAAGATGAGCTCGAAATGGGTCCTCCCCTCCTCTCGGGATCGATCAATCCGGTACAGGGTATGCTCCCGGGCCTGGGCCACGCCCCCGGAAAACCCCAGGCACAGGCTGAGGAGGAGAATTCCTGATATGAAAGCCCTTTTCTTGGCCATAGCTCGCACTCCTTCCCCGACTCTCAAGCAAAAAGCAGGCCAAGAACAGACTGAGGGATCGCCCCCGCACCCACTTGAGGTTTCCGGCCGAATGGCGCCCGGAAACCTCAAGTGGGCGCAGGGTTAAGATCCCCGCACTTCCGACCGATAGGGAGATAGGACAAGGTACCGCCCTGCCCCGTCACTGCTCATCAAGGAGGGACCCGGGGCCGCGGGGCGGAGCACGGATCGCCGTTTCTCCCGGATCCATGGCTTCAGGGGAACAAGTCGCCCCGTGTCTGCAATATGGCGATATTTTGACAGAGACAGGGATCCGGCAGGCTGGCGGAGCTCTAACCTAGGGCGGGATTCACCGGAGGCTGGGAATCCCGCGGCGCGGGACCTGCTACCCAGCAATTGGCAGGATTCTTGCTATAAGGGCTGAATTCCAACCCCACTCCACAAAAAAAGGAGGTCCAGAAATGGGCAAATCGGTTCTTATCGTCGACGATTCCAAGACCATGCGCAAGATCATAACCAAAACCCTTCGCCAGACCGGGTACGAAGTGGACTCCATCACCGAGGCCGAGGACGGGCAACAGGGCCTGGATCATCTGCAGAAGGAAAAACCGGACCTGATCCTTTGCGACATCAACATGCCCAACATGGACGGGATCGAGTTTCTTAAGCAGCTCTCCTCGGACGGCAGTCTGAAAAATATTCCCGTGCTCATGATCACCACGGAAGGCGGCAGCGACGACGTGGTTCAGCAGGTCAGGGATCTGGGAGCAGCAGGCTCCCTGGGCAAGCCGTTCACAGCGGACAAGTTGCAGGAGCTTCTGGAAGGTGTCCTGTAGGCCACACCGCATATAACCGCATAGGGAGCACGGACAATGATATCGGAACAGGAAATCGTGGATGCCACGCAGGAAATCTTCGACTCCATGATCATGGCCCCCGTTCAGGCGCAAGCCCCTCTCCAGAAAAAAATCACCTACTTCGATAAGACGGTGTCCAGCGTTGTGGGCCTGGCCGGAGACTTTCAGGGGCTGGTCGGGGTTCACGCCGGCGAGGATGTCGCCAGGGGTATAGCCGGATCCTTTCTGGAATCGGATTTCGAGGAAGTCAACGAAGAGGTTAAGGACGCCCTGTGCGAGCTGGCCAACATGCTGGCCGGCTCCATCAAGACCAGCCTGACCCAGAAGGAATATAACGTACAGATCTCCATTCCCTCGGTCATTCACGGGGACTACAGCATGATCATCTATTCCCAGGCGGAATGGATCATGCTGCCCTTTGAAACGGATACCGGGCGTTTTTTGGTCGAGGTCCAGCTCAAGGGCAACCCGTCTGAGTGAACAAAAGCTTTCACGGAGGCGATTGATCGGGTTCGGGCGCCAATGGCGGCCTCCGCACCCCTGAATCCATTTCAGGCTTTTCTCTTTGATCTAGCCCAATCTTAACCTGAGATCCGCAGCGCCATGGCCCTACACATCGAATCCCTGAAGTCCCATCTGGGCTCCTTCCTCCAACCTGTCGCCTCCGCGGCGAGCTCCCTGTACCAGGAGGAGCTCGTCCTGCGCGAGCCGGACATGGCCGTGACCACGGATCAGGAATTCCTGGCCGCACGGAGCGAGGGGTTCCTGCTTACCCAGATCGGCATCTCCGGGGACGAACAAGGGGACATCGCCCTGGTCCTCAACGTGTCCAACGCGTCCCTGCTGAGCGGGAAACAGGACGCGCCGGAGGAGGAGGCCATCCGGCAGAGCGCCGAGAGCGAAGGCCTCCAGCAGCGGGAGACGGAAAACGTCCAGGCCATGCTGGGGGCCATGACCCAGGCCTTCACCGACCAGCTCACCTCGCTCCACTCCGTGACCCTGTCCTTCCTCATGGAGGACCCCCAGTTGGTGGCCTCTCCCCGTTCGGCCTCCGCCTTCTTCGACTCCTCCCAGGACCGTCTGCTGCAGCTCAGCTTCCCCATGAGCCTGGGAGAACAGGAGCTCGACCCGCTGTATTGCCTCATCCCGGAAACACTTGTCGATCTCTCCGGCCTGGAGCAAGAAGGGGAGACCCAGGAAGGGCAAGGGAAACAAGAGGAGGAGACTCCCGAAGGAGAGAAGGCACCCGGGAATACACCCAGCGCGGACCTCACCCGGGAGGAGCTCCAGGAGATCCTGGACACCTCGCAGCAGGAAGAAGAGGAGGAGGAAGAGGGATCCGGGGCGGACGACGATTCCGCATCCGACGCCGGGGATGAGCCGGAATCCGGATCGGGTGAAGAGGCAGGGAAGGAGGACGAAGAGGAAGAAGACGAGGGGGAGGGAGTCGATCCGGAAGTCCTGCGCAACACCCTGAATCAGTCCGTGCGCTACGGTGAGGAGGAGCTCGGGGACCTTCTGGGCAAGAGCCTGGAGCTCACCGAGGACACCTTCACGGTCAAGAGCAAGTCCGCGATCCTGTCCGAGCACCAGGACAAGCTCGTGGTGACCAAGCTGCTGGTCAAAGGGGAGCGCCACGGCGAGATCCACGCCCTGTTCTCCATGGGGGACGCCATCCTTCTGGGCGGGACCCTGCTCATGATCCCCGAGGAGGAGATCAACAAAAAGGTCAAGCAGACCAACTTCGGGGACGACGAGGCCGACGCCTTCGGGGAGATCATCAACATCTGGACCGGGGCCCTGTCCAAGGTCTTCGAGGAGTACTACCCCAGAAAGCTCAACATCAAGAAGGATCGCATGGAGCCCATGGCTCCGGCCAGGATGGAGACGGAATCCCCGGACCCCTTCCCGGACGGGGAATATCTCCTGGTTTCCTACAAGATGCAGTTCGGCACCCGGGCCCTGGGCAATCTGGAGATGGTCTTCCCCCTGTCCGTGCTGGACATCACCTCCAAGCAGAAGCAGGAGATCGTGGATCAGGCCAAGGGGGTCAACACGCAGGCCCCGCCGGCAGTGGCCATCCTCTCCGAGAACAGGGAGGCGAACAAGGCTATTTCCGCAATTCTCGACGGCATGGGCTTCGAAATCTGCTACATCACCTTCCGGGAGAACATCAAGGACAAGATCCGCCCCTACAATGTGGCGGCTGTTTTGTTGATTCTGGAGGAAGTCACCGAGAAGAACCTGGCCAAATTGATCAAGCTCCAGTCCCTGCTGCGGAGCAAATACCCCGCCATCGCCGCCGCTCCCAATTGGACCCGGCCCCAGGTGATCCAGGCCATCAAGTACGGGGCCCAGGACATCGTCAACACCCCGCCGGACAGCGAGGTGGTCCGGAACAAGTTCCGGGAGTTCGCCCCGGAACAGCACTCCACTGTTGAATAATGGCCGTTCAAGGCTTACACACCCCGGACTGCAGCACGCGGTGGGCCGCGGTAAAGCCCATGAGGCTGAATTCCTGCTTAAGGGTCTTGTCCTCTCTGTCCGTGAGGACAACTGTCAGACCGAGGGTATATCCGGATTTGAAGCCGGGCAGGAGATCCTTTGGCAAAACGATGCAGTTGGACACCTCCCCCCGCTTAAGGGAATGGACCTCGCCTCCTGGACGGAAGCGATAGGTGAGTCTCGCCCTGCCCTCCTCCTCGGGATAGAACGGGCCGCAGACAAGGAGATTACCCTCCCGGACCAGGGAGATCTCCATTTTTCCCGGATCCGGGTAGGACTGCTTCATGTAGCAGGCTGAAGCCCCCGGCGGGTCGATGACCAGCCAATCCTTCTCTCGGGCGACCGCATGGGAGCGCTCCCACAGGGTCCAGACCGGCTCCGCGCCAAGGGCCTGTTCCGCGTTGACCGCGAAGAGGGCCAGGCAAAGCACAATCCCCGCCAGTCCGGCAGACCTTCCCCACCACCGGCCACGGAACAGGGATCGTTTCCCTTTCATGGGCCACCCTCCTCGAGCATCACGCACCTGCGAAAATGGAGCGGATCCTGTCGAACTCCTCGTTCATGTTGAGCATGATCGAGGCCACCTGATCGAAGGAGAGGATAAAGTAGCTCTCGTAGTCCCGGTCCAGATAGTAGTGCAGGGTGTCGATCCCGGTGCCCGATCCCGCGAGCATGGCCAGGATGTCGCCCATGTGCACGATGTAGACCAGGGGCTGGAAAGCCCGGGGCGCCTCCCCGGGGGCGTGGTGATGCCGGATGCTCATTTCCAGCGAGCCGGGCAGGCTCCAGGATTGGGCCACCATATGGCCCACCTGGGCGTGATCCACGCCGAGAAGATCCCGCTCGCCCTCCAGGAAATCCCCTTGAAAATGGCCCTGCACCTTTTGCAGAAGCTCGGGGGAGACGTCGAGGAGATAGTCGGAAATGACCGCCTTGCCGAAATCGTGAAGCAACCCGGCGGTAAAGGCCATGTCCGCGTTGATTTCAAAATCCACGCTCTTGGCCACCTCCCTGGAAGCGACCGCGGTCCGCAGATCGTGGGCCCATAGCTCGCCAGTCTCCGCATTGTATCCCGGAAGATCCCTGTCGAAGAACTGGTAGGCCACTTCGGTCAAGGCGATGGTGGTGACCATCCTCTGCCCCAGATAGAGCACCGCCCTGTCGATGGAGCTGATCTGCTTGATCCCGGACAGGGCAACGGAGTTGGCCACCTTGAGCACCTGGGAGGTGAGTGCTGAGTCGTACTTGACCAGGTCGATCACGTCCTGCATCTCGTAGTCATCCCGGGAGGTGATCTGAAGGAGCTGCGTGGTGTTCGGCGACAGCTCGGGCACGTTCTTGGCCGCCTCGTAGATCTCCTCGCTCATGATCTTTCTGGACATAGGTCTTTCTCTCAGTGCAATGTTCAACTGGAGGAGTTCAACGTTCAACGTTCAATGTGCAAAGTTGAAAATGTAAAACTTCGAACATTGGCCTTTTTCCTTATTTCTTAACTTTGCACTTTGAACTTCGAATTCTATTCACTTTGAACCTTGAACGCCACACAGGCTAGATAGTGCCTGGCCGAAAACCGTGATTGGACGTAAACTTGCCCAGATACGAGGAGCAAAATATTTTGAAACCGCAGTGTATACTAATACATGAGGATTTCAAAATCTTGCAGCGACGAAGTAGATGGGTGAGTTTTCGTCCAAGCACTAAATATACCACTCCGTCTGCCCCGGCGAGGAAAGCATGACCTCCCCGGTCTTGGAGAAAACGGTTACCGTCTTGCTCGAATGCCCCCCCACCTCCTCGGCCATCACCCTGAGCTTTTCCTTGCTCAATATCCGTCTGACTGCCGCGACATTGTGTTCGCCGATGTTGAAGACATCGTTGGTGTTCATGATCTCGGCGCCGCCCATGATCTTGACCTCGGTCTCCTGCTCGGTGAGCTTGCAGCCGCGACCCTTGATCTCGGCGATCAGGGCCGGTATTCCGGTGTCCGCGAAATAGCCCGGCTTCTCCCCCGCCTTCCCGGGATTGATCCTGGACTCGGGGAGGGCGATCTGTACCAGACCCGCGGCCTTCATGCCGGGACACCACACGCTGACCGCCACACACGAGCCCAGCCCCTGGGTCCGAATGGGCCTTCCGTCGGTGGAAACCCCGATATCACCTAGTCCCAACAGGATCTCGTCCATAAACTTTTCTCCCTACCCCTTGCCTCAGCCTCGCATAGTGCGTTTTGTAGTGGGAAAGTATCTTTTCCGCCAAGCGGAAGGAAATGCCCTTTGCTCCCTGTGCCGGGTTGGGCATCCTTTGTGCGCTGCGATGGTTGTATCCCGAGGAAAGCGCTGTGTAAAGCGCAAAACGGCAGGGGGAGAGGATGGATCGAGACTCCCGCGCAAAAGCTATAATCAAAATATGTTGAACCCTGGCAAACAAGCTCCGCGCTTGATCATCCGCGCTGATATCGCTCGTTCACGCGGTAGACGAAAGCCAGGATCTCGGCCACTGCCTGATACAGCTCCGGTGGGATCTCCTCGCCCTGGGGGATCTGGGACAGAACCTCCAGCAGATCCGGATCCTGCCGGATAGGAATGTCGTGCTTCTCCGCTTCCGCCAGGATCCGCTGTGCCGTATCGCCCCTGCCGGTGGCCGCCACTTTGGGGGCGTCGTCCCGGTCCCGGTCGTACTGCAGGGCCACTGCGCCCTTTTTATTGCCCTTGTTCTCGGTCATATCCACTCAGTTCAGTGTGTCAGTGGGTCAGTGGGTCAGTGGGTCAGTTGTTTTGAATTTCTTCCTTATCTTCTCTTCAACGTTGAACGTCGAACTTTGAACGTTGAACTTCTTCCCTTTCTTCAACATTGAACCTTGAACGTTGAACGTTGAACGTCTTCAGACCGTCCGCTCCACAAAATGCTCGCTCTCGGGCAGGACCTTCTCCATGAGGATCTTGTCCGGGTCCCGCCCTCCGGTGGTCACAGTCAGATTCTGCACCGGCAGGGCCTGCACCGCCTCCTTGAACTCCTCCTTGAGCCCGGCAAAAAAATCCGCCGCACCCTGTTCCTTGCACAGGATCCGGACCAGAAGCTGGGACTCCTCGTAGAGCATGCGGACCTCCAGGGCGCCCAGATTGTGCAGCTGCAGGCAAAGGGAGATGCTGTACCCCTCCGGCTCCTGCTCCTCGCCTTGGGAGCTCGAGCCACCCCGACGCTCCATCAGGGCGAAACCCCGCTCCAGGAAGGGAAAGGGCAGGGGCAGAAAGAATACCCCGTCCTGCTGCAGCCTCGCCTGGCAGAGCTGCAGAAGCTCGGTATGCTGCAGGAGGTTGTTCCTGCTGCCTTCCTGCTGCTGGGAAACATTCTCCTGCTGCCCCACTAGGTGCAACAGGAGCGTCTTGAGATTGGCCACGCGGCTGTTTTGCTCCTGCGAGGCGAGCAGGGCCTCGGTGTCCAGGCCGAGCAGGCCGCTCAGGGCGGCGAGGAAACTCCCGTCCGGTCGCTGGACGAACTGGCTCAGGCCCTGCAGCAGGGAATCCGAGGTATTATAGGAGGCCCCGCCCTGGCCGGCACTGAAAAGGGACGCCTCCGCGAGGATCTGCTGCAGCCTGGAGGCGAGATCGAGCTTTTCCCCGAAAAAATGCAGGCGCTGGAACAGGTTTTCCAGGAGGGCCTGATTGAGGATCTTCAGCTCCACATGGGGCGAGGTGTCCTGGACCTGCATCTGCAGCCGCTGCCCCGTCCGAAGGGGGATCCGGGTATGGGCCATGAACCGATAGCGGTTCAGCTCCAGCTCCACAGTGTCCATGCCCCCCTCGACAACGGTGGCCTGCACGATCTCGTGGGGCCGCAGGTTGAGGCTCTGCCCCTCGTGCGTCCCGTGCTGGGTTGCCACCGCCTGCGGGGCGAAGCTGATGGTCACCGCCGGGGGGGTGGCTGGAATCGCGGGCATAATCGCCTCGTGGCGAGTTCAACGTTCAACGTTCAACGTTCAAAGACAGGGTGGGTTTGTCCTGCTCCAAATCTTCAATTGTATCATAAAGATAAGTCTGCAGCTGGTGCAAGGAAAGAAGCAGGCTCACGAAACAGCGTAAGAACATATAGATCAATGCAACTATGCGTTGGTTCCTTGGGGCTTTTTTAACCGCCAAGACGCCAAGGACGCCAAGGATATCGCCAAGGGGAGATATTTTGCTTTGCGGGAACGCCCGCAAAGCAAAGAGCGCCTTTGCTGTCGATTACCAGGCCGTCGGGCGAAGCCTTTTCCTTTGCCGTTAACCCGGCACAGGAAAACTCTTCCTTAACGCTCTTGGCGCCTTGGCGGTTTACTCTTATGAGAACAAATTCAGCCTGCGTTCAAAGAAGACAAGAGTTGACAGGATGAACAGGATTTACGAGATTATTGAGAAAGATCTTCTTCTCATTTTCTGAAAAATCATGTACATCCTGGAAATCAGGTCGACATTCTTCCTCTTCAACTTTGAACGCTGAACCTTGAACTATCCGTTCACCTATCCGCGGTCTCCACCTTCTCCTTCATCAGCTCCCGCTGCCGCTCGAAGCAGAAGGCGATGATCAAATCCTCGCTCGCCTCCTCCAAGTCCAGGAAGTGGCATCCTGCTACCCGTCCGCCGTCGTGCCTGACACCGGTCCACGTAACTTGAGCGGTGCACACAACGCGGCCCTGCTTGGGCCTGGGAATCTCCAGGCTCAGGGTGAGCACGTTCCCTGTCTGCAGGTCCTCGTGGCACAAAAGGCGCACACCCCCGGAGCTCAGGTCCTCGCTGCGGACGTTGCGGAAGGCCTCCTGTTCCCGGTAATAGCGCTTGTACTGGACCGGAATATCGGTCTGGACGCGAAAGGCGTTCCGCTTGGGCTGATAGGCGACATAGTCGCTGCCCTTGAGCAAAAGCCTGTCCCGTTCCAGGACCTCCTCGATGGTCGCGTTCATGGACAGGACGGACCCCTCCACATCCAGATTTACGGAGCACTTTTCCCGGAAGTTGATCTGCTCCGAGCCGGGAAAGGCCTTGCCCTTCAGGTTCACGACCACGGTGCGCTCATCCTGGTCCTGAACCCGGGCCAAGGCGTGGTAGGTTTGCTTTACCCCGTCCTTGAGAGGGATGTTCAACCGGACCGACTTGTCCGTATGGAGATGGTCGAGAAGGGCAATGTGGCTCATGCTGTCATCCCGATCAAAAATTTTCTGGATTGATCCTTCCTTGGGAAGAGGAATACCTTTCCAAGCCTATCCCAGTTCTCTCTGTTCTAGACCATCAGATCGCGGCTGTAAAGTTGCCAGTCTCATTCGCACTTCGAGGGCGTAGCATATATCCCCCCTATCTCCTTTCGGAGGCTGCGCGGAAAAAATTTAGCCCGGACAGGAACGGCAGGATAATTGGGATGATGAGGAAGGCTTTTGGTAGGTCGTGAGCAGACGACACCCCAAATCAGGGTGGATTTGTCCTGCTCCAAATCTTCAATTGTATCATGAAGATAAGTCTGCAGCTTGTGCAAGGAAAGAAGCAGGCTCACGAAACAGCGTAAGAACATATAGATCAATGCAACTATGCGTTGGTTCCTTGGGGCTTTTTTAACCGCCAAGACGCCAAGGATATCGCCAAGGGAAGATATTTTGCTTTGCGGGAACGCCCGCGAAGCAAAGAGCGCCTTCGCTGTCGAATTCCAGGCCGTCGGGCGAAGCCTTTTCCTTTGCCGTTAACCCGGCAAAGGAAAACTCTTCCTTAGCGCCTCCTTAGCGCTCTTGGCGCCTTGGCGGTTTATTCTTATGAGAACAAATTCAGCCTGCACCCCAAATTGAATCGGCTTGACTTTTATAGCATAATTGCTATAAAAAGGTATGACCTATTGGAAGGTGGAATTTCTCAACAGTGCCGTGGAAGCAGAATTCGACCGCTTTCCGGCTGAGCTTCAAGCCAAAGTCATCCATATCACCAACTTATTGAAGAATTTGGGATTCAACATATAGGGAGACCCTATATCAAGCATATCCAGGGCAAAATATGGGAAATTCGCGCCTCGGGCAAGGACAAGACAGGACGATGTTTGTACCTGACAGCTCAGGGAAAACGAGTTATTCTGTTGCATTGTTTTATCAAGAAATCACAGAAGACTCCTAAAAAGGAAATCGAGATTGCGCACCAAAGAGCCAAGGAGATAGACAATGGGTAAAAAGCTCCATGAAAAGCATTCGGAATTAATGCAGGATGCGGAATACGCTCGCAAATTCGAAGATCAGAAAGAAGAGTTCAACGTAGCAAGAGAGCTGATCCGAGCCAGAATGCAAGCAGGCCTCACGCAACAGGAAGTGGCCCAACGCATGGGGACCACACAGTCAGTCATCGCTCGAATGGAATCCGGAAAACCCACGCCTAGCCTGAGAAGCCTGAAAAGATACGCTCAGGCCACCGGGAACAAGATCAAAATATCTTTTGAAGCAGATGCGTGATTCTGGCTCTTTCTTTCTATCACTTGCATCTTGACTCCCGGTCCGTGGGCACATAACCTATTCGCACAAAACGTTAAATACCGAGAAACCAGCCATGCCTCGCACTAAAGAGACTTTAACAACCCAGGACACGACCGCTCGAATGGACCGTCTCCTCCACGAAACATGCAGTGCCTATGAGGAGATCATCTCCGCGTACGTCTTTGGCTCGCAGGCAACAGGAGAAGCCGGGCCTCGCAGCGACGTGGATGTCGCCCTCTTGTTGGATGAGCATATGAAGGACAACTTCGATTCCCTGCAATGCATCGTTGATCTGGAAAAAGCCTTGAATCGAAACGTGGATCTCGTGGTATTGAACCGCGCAGGCGAGCCCATTAAGCACCAGGTCCGCCGGGACGGACGGATCGTCTTCGATCGCGACCCCAAGCGCAGAAAGCACTGGGAAATCATGAGCACCAAGTTCTATCAGGACTTTCTCCACTTGCACGCCATTTATATGCAGGGAATGAAAAAGGCATTGAGGTCATCTCCTCATGGTGGATAATGTGAGTCAGTGAGTCAGTGAGTCAGTGAGTCAGTGTATCTATGGAGAGGGATGATGCAAGTGCATGACTTCAGGGATCTGGGAGTCTACCAAAAGGCTTTTGAGCTGCAGCAACAGATTTTTGAGCTGAGCAAGAACTTTCCCCAAGAAGAGCGGTATTCCTTGACCGATCAGCTCAGGCGATCCTCAAGGTCTGTTGGGGCCAATCTGGCCGAAG
>JAIPDU010000010.1 GCA_021737525.1 Desulfohalobiaceae bacterium
TATGTGCCTCGTACTCCTCGCCAAGAACGTCCGCTCGGACTATCCCCTGGTCCTGGCCGCGAACCGGGACGAGTTCTTCCAGCGGCCCACCGCGTCCGCCAGTTTCTGGCCGGATGACCCCGAGATCCTCGCGGGCTGGGACGAGCAAAGCGGCGGCACCTGGGGCGGTATCACCCGCGGCGGTCGCCTGGCCTTTTTGACCAACATCCGGGATCCGCGGGGCTTTCGGCCCTCCGCGGCCTCAAGGGGCCACCTGGTACGCTCCTTCCTGCAGCGCGAGGAATCCATTCCCGGGTTCATCCAGAAGCTCATCGCCTCGGCCCACGCCTCCAACGGATTCAACCTGATCTTCGGCAGCGGCACGGAGCTCTTCTGGTTCGCCAGCCGGGGCAAGCGGCTCTGTCGCCTGGAGCCGGGAATCCACGCCCTGAGCAACGGTTCTCTCAACGAGCCCTGGCCCAAGTCCGTCCGCGGGGCGAAAGGAATGACCCGACTGCTCGAGCGGCCGGAGTCGCCGGGCGAGGAGGAGCTCTTTGCCCTGCTCGCTGACACGGGGGAGGCTAAGCCTGAGGAATTGCCGGAAACCGGGATCGGGCCGGAGTGGGAGCGCTTTCTCTCTCCGGTGTTCATTCGGGGCGGGATCTACGGCACCCGGAGCCAGACCCTGGTCCTGATGGATGCCGCCGGGGGGATGCGCTTTGTGGAGCGCTGCTTCTCCCGGGAGGATCACGCCCGCGGGGCGCCCCGCGTCCGGAGCGCCCCGCAGGCGGAATACGACATTATTCCGTCATTTCTTCCAGAGGCTGGAACGTCCGGCGCTGGCGGTACTCTTCCCGCTTGCCCCGGTTCCACATGGTAACCGGCCGATAGTAGCCCACCACGCGCGTGTACACCTCCGCATTCTGGCCGCAGTGGGGGCAGACCCACTGCTCGCCCTCCAGATAACCGTGATCGCGGCAGACGGAGAAGGTGGGAGTAATGGAGAGGTAGGGCACCTTGGTCTGGCTCATGGCCTTTTTCATGAAGCTCTTCAGGGCCTGAGGATCCGCGATGGCCTCGCCCAGAAAGGTGTGGAAAACCGTTCCCCCGGTATATTTGGGCTGGAGCATGTTCTGATGCTCCAGGGCCGCGATCACGTCCGAGGTGGCGTCCACCGGGAGGGTGGTGGAGTTGGTGTAGTAGGGCACCTCCTCCCCGGAGGTGAGGATGTCCTGGTAGAGCTGCTTGTCGATCTTGGCCAGGCGGTAGCTGGTGCCTTCCGCCGGGGTGGCCTCCAGGTTGAACAGGTTCCCGGTCTGTTCCTGGAACTTGCTGGTCAGCTCCCGCAGGTGGTCCAGGGTCCGGGTCATGAGCCGCACTCCGGACTGGGTCTCGATGCCCTTGCCCAAGAGGTTCAGGCAGGCCTCGTGCCCCCCGATGAGCCCGATGGTGCTGAAGTGGGCCTTGAGACCGTTCTTGAGGTAGCGATAGGAGAAGGGGAACATGCCCCGCTCCATGTTGTCCGTCACCCATTTGCGCTTGAACTCCAGGGAGTCCTTGGCCATGGTGGCGTATTCAGTGATCAGCTCCAGGAAATCCTGCTCGTCCTGGGCCAGATAGCCCAGCTTGGCCAGGTTCAGGGTGACCACGCCGATGGAGCCGGTGAGGTCGCCCGCTCCGAAGAGGCCGCCGGTGCGGTGCTGCAGCTCCCGCAGATCCATCTGCAGGCGGCAGCACATGGAGCGCACGTCCTCGGGACGCAGCTCGGAGTTGATGAAATTCTGAAAATAGGGGACCCCGTACTTGGCCGTGAGCTTTAGCAGCAGCTCGCCCACCTCGGACTCCCAGGGGAAGTCCTCGGTCACGTTGTACGTTGGAATGGGGAAGCTGAAGATGCGGTCGTGGTAGTCCCCTTCCAGCATGACCTCCAGGAAGGCCTTGTTCAGCATCTCCATTTCCGGGACATAGTCGCTGTAGCACTCGTCCTGGATCTCCCCGCCGATGATGACCCCCTCCTTGGCGATGTGCTCCGGCGGGACCAGGTCGAAGGTGAGGTTGGTGAAGGGGCTTTGCCCGCCCCAACGGGAGGTGGTGTTCAGGTTGAAGACGAACTTCTGCATGGCCTGCTTGACCTGGCGGTAGGACAGGTTGTCCCGCCGCACGAAGGGGGCCAGGTAGGTGTCCACGTTGTTGAAGGCCTGGGCTCCGGCCCATTCGTTCTGCAGGGTCCCCAGGAAATTGACCATCTGCCCCAGGGCCGCGTCCAGATGCTTGGGCGGACCGGAAGAGCAGCGTCCCTCCAGGTTGAATCCCTCCAGCAGCAGGTCGCGCAGGCTCCAGCCGGCGCAGTATCCGGCCAGGCCGAAGGAGAGGTCGTGGATGTGGAAGTAGCCGTGATCATGGGCCAGGCGGACCTCCTCGGGATATTTCTCCAGGGCGTAGCGGGCCTGGACCGATCCGGACAGGTGCAGCATGAGCCCCTGGAAGGAGTGGGCCATGTTTGCGTTTTCCGCGATGCGCCAGTCGTGCTTGTTCACATAATTGTCTATGGTGGCCCCGATATCCAGAAAGGCCTCCTGCTGGGCGCGGAGTTGGCGGCGCTGCTCCCGGTAGAGGATGTAGCGCTTGGCCACATGGAAGAGGCGGCTCTCCATGAGCACCATCTCCACCATGTCCTGCACCTGTTCCTGCTCCGGAGTCTCCACACCGATGAGCTTCTTTTCCACCTTCTGGGCCAGGCGCTGGGCCAGAAGCGGGTCCTTGACCCCGCTGGCCTTGAGGGCCTTGAGGATGGCGTCCGCGATACGGTTGACCGCCCAGGTCTCCCGGCATCCGTCGCGCTTCTTGATCTGCTTGGGCTTGGTCCGCGCGGCTTGCGATCCGGCTATGCGCTCTTCCAGTTCATCGGTGTACATAGTTCCTCCAAAAGGCCTTGAGTTATAAAGATCACGGGCGCGAAGCGCCCTGTTCGTCCGTTTGTTCCGGGGCTTCTCCAGGAGTTTCCCCCACGGGCGTGGGCGGACGGCGGTACTGCTGCACGATCAGGTTGTGCGAGGGCGGCAAATAACTCCGGACAAGATCAAGATCCTCCTCAGTCAAACCGGGGACCCGGGTGCAGCGGAAGACAAAGCGTTCAGGCCATTCCCTGGCCAGGGCAAAGACACGCTCCAGATTATCCCTTGCCCCTTCCGGATCGGCCCTGCCGCCGGTAAGCTCGGGGTAACGGAAATAGGGCCCCTTCACGTCCACGGCGAAGAGATCGACCAGGTCCTTTTGCAGCAGATCTTCGACAACTTGGGGATAGAAGCCGTTGCTGTCCAGCTTGACCGGCAGATCCAGGTCCGAGATGGCCAGAATGATCTCCTTCAGGCCGGGAACGGCAGTGGGCTCGCCCCCGGAGACCACGACCCCGTCCAGCCAGCTCCCCTTGGAGCGGATCCGCCGCAGAAGAGCTTCTTTGGAGATCCCGGGCAGGGTTTCCGGTTGGCGGGCCAGGTCCGGATTGTGGCAGGTGGGGCAACGCAGGTTGCAGGTCCCGGTAAAGAGGACGAGGCTGGTTCTGCCCGGCCAGTCGCAAAAACTAACCGGCTCAAGCCCCTTGATGTAGGACCAGGGATTTTCCGGATCAGGATGCATTGCGTTCACGTCTCGTGGTTAACAGGGTGCGGGAATCAGGAAACGAAAGAGATCTTATCCGGGGGTAATAATTCCTTGAACACGCTCCATGAACATAAAAGAATTTAGCACGCTCCCGGGCCATATTCAATCAACGAAAATACAGACCAGCAGGAGTTTCCTGCATAACATCTTGAAATAATGGATAAAATTAATAGGATTGTCTTGCGCTTTCATCGCCCAGAAGGGGGAGGGGATTGACCAGGCGATCCAGCACGCTCAGGCCGAAGTGGAGATGGGGTCCGCTGGTGCGACCGCTTACGCCGCTACGGCCGATCACCTCGCCCCGTTTCAGCCTGTCGCCCTGTTCCGCACTTATGGATGAAAGGTGGAAATACATGCTGATCACGCCCATGCCGTGATCGATGAACACTGCTTTGCCCTCGAAAAGGAATTCGCCTGTCAGGGCGACTTTCCCGGACTCCATGGCCCGGACCGGGGTTCCCGAGGGAACGGCCACGTCGATGCCCCTGTGCGGGGAGCGCGGTTGACCGTTCAGGATGCGGTCCAGCCCGTAGGTACTGGTTATTTCCCCGTTTACGGGCCAAAGGAAGGAATTACTCCAGGACCGCTCCCCGGCTCTGGAGGACAGGGCGGCGCCGATTGCGCGCTTGTCCTTCCTGTAGCGCTTGAGCTGGGACTGGGAGAGGGTAACGCTTCCTTCCGGCAGGGAGAGGTGCTGGCTGGGAAAGTCCTTGCCGCGAACACGGACCCTTCTCTTGTGCACCAGGCCCTTGCCGTCCAGTGGCCTTATGCCGATCCAGCGGGTGCCGGGTTTGTCCTCGCCCACCTCCGTGCCCAGAATGATCTTGCCTTCGCGGGTAGCGTTGCTCCTGTGCAGGGACAGGCGGACGCGCTCCCCGAGCCAGGCGATTTCCACAGCTTTCAGGGATAGATCGGTGCGGACACTGACGGTGAAGGGGTCTCCCACAGCGACGCTGCTCGGGGCGTTGACCTGCAGGGGAGCGGTGTCCCGGGCCAGAACGTTGCCGGCAAGGAACAGCAAACAGGCGAGGGCAAGCAGCAGGTTAACTCGCATTGCCGCCCTTCTTGAAAACCGTGCCCTGAAAAACGGCGCAAGGGGTTTCCTGCTCATCATATATGGTGACCACATAAGTGGCCAGTTTCCGGTTCGAGGCGCTTTCCCGGGCCTCGGCCCGGACGCGGCCGGAAGTAATGGGCCGCATGTAGGAGATGGTGGCATTGATGGCCACCGCTGTCTCCCGCCTGGAGTTCGAGGCCGCCGCAAAGGCCAGATCAGCCAGGGAATAGATTGCCCCGCCGTGGGCCAGGCCCACGCCGTTCTTGTGCTGCTGCCCGATCTCCATCTCCGCCTCGGCATATCCCTCCTCCATCCGGGTGACGCTGCAGCCGATGTGCACTGCAAAGAGATCCCGGGAGGTGAACCAGGAGGCGTCGTTGCTCTCGTCCATGGCAGGCTCCAGTTGGGAAGCGGCGCTTTACATAACTGCCGCTCCGCGTTATCCAGGCTGATATCAAGGGCCTTTGAATGCTGTCCGGTCAAGAATCGTGGTCCCGCAGGGCCCGATAGCCGCAGCCTGAGAGTAAGTCTATACCCCGGTGAGGGGCTCGTCAACGGTCTCCGTCCCGGAATCCAGTACACGATCCCCGATTTCGGGCTGTTGAACAAGATACCCCGGGGCTGTATTCCGGCTCCCGAATCCTGTATCCTGGTTATCGTATCCCGAATTCCGACCCACGAGGTGGCTATGACAGATATCGTCGCTATCTACGGCAGTCCGCGAAGAAAGGGCAATACCGCCCAGCTCCTGGCCAGGGCGGTGCAGGGGGCGAGGGACAATGGCAGCTCGGTGCGGGAATACGCCCTGCACGATCTAGAGCTGGCTCCCTGCAAGGAGATCTACGCCTGCAAGAAGGACGGGGAGTGCGCCATCAAGGACGATTTCCAGCAGGTGCGCGACGCCCTGCTCGAGGCTTGCGGTGTTATGCTGGCCTCGCCCATTTTCTTTTATTCCGTGACCGGGCAGACCAAGGTCTTCATGGACCGCTTCCAGTCCCTGTGGGTCAAGAAGTACCTCATCGATCAGACCCCCTTTGGGCAATGGACTCCCAAGCGCAAGGGATACTTCATCTCCGTGGGCGCGACCAGGGGCAAGAAGCTCTTCGACGGCACCCTGCTTACCCTGAAGTATTTTTTCGACACCATCGATACCGGGCTGCACAACAGCCTTCTCTGTCGGGGGTTGGACGAGCCAAGGGACGTAGAGAAGCATCCCGACCTCTTGCAGCAGGCGTACGAGGACGGAGCGGACCTGGCGGGGCAGGTGGCAGATACCGGAGATCAGAGGTCAGAGACCTGAGATCGGCAGTCGGATGGGCTTATGCCCTTGGCCTGTGACACATATCGAGCCTTTATCAAAAGAAAAACAGATTCACGTTCACTTACTCACGGGAAAGGACATGACCGAACACGTGGCGATCATCGGCGGCGGGCTGGCCGGATGCGAGGCGGCCTGGCAACTGGCTCGGCAGGGAGTGCGGGCCACGATCCTGGAAATGAAGCCCCACAGCTACAGCCCGGCGCACAACGATTCCCGCCTCGCGGAGCTGGTCTGCTCCAACTCCTTCCGCTCGGAGGAGCCCACCAGCTGCGTTGGCCTGCTCAAGGAGGAGATGCTCGGCGCGAACAGCCTGATCATGGAGGCTGCCTACGCCTGTAGGGTCCCCGCGGGCAAGGCCCTTGCGGTGGACCGGGAGGAGTTCGCCGCGTATGTCACCCGACAACTGGAGGAGACGCCCGGTGTGGAGATCGAGCGGCGGGAAATCGAGTCCCTGCAGGACCCCGCGCTCACCGGATTCTCCAGGCTGGTCATCGCCGCCGGCCCCCTGGCGGGCCAGTCCCTGACCCATAGCCTTCTGGACAGCATAGGCCAGCAGGACCTCTACTTCTACGACGCCATCGCCCCCATAGTGAGCGCGGAAAGCCTCAACTGGGACCGCGTCTTCTGGGGCTCGCGCTACGATCCCCAGTCCACGGACTATCTCAACTGTCCCCTGAGCGAGGAGGAATACCACCGGCTGCGAAGCGCCCTCCTGGAAGGGGAAAAGGTGGAGCCCAGGCGCTTCGAGTCCGAGGTCCACTTCGAGGGATGCCTGCCTGTGGAGACCCAGGCGGAGCGCGGAGAGATGACTCTGGCCTTCGGTCCGCTCAAGCCGGTGGGTCTGGTGGACCCCCGCACCGGGCAGACGCCCTTCGCCGTGGTCCAGCTCCGGGCCGAGAACCGGGAGAAGACCATGTTCAACCTGGTGGGGTTCCAGACCAAGCTGACCTATCCGGAGCAGCGCCGCATCCTGCGCATGATACCCGGGCTGGAGCAGGCGGAGTTCGTACGGATGGGCAGCATCCACCGCAACACCTTTGTCAATTCACCCGCCGTGCTACGCCCGGACCTGGAGCTGGCCAACAAACCGGACATCTTTCTGGCCGGGCAGATCACCGGAGTGGAGGGCTATGTGGAGTCAGCCGCCTGCGGCCAGTGGCTGGGGATGCATCTTGCCGGCAGGGCGGCAGGCCGGGATGTGGATCTACCCCCTGCGGACACTGCCCTGGGCGGCCTGCTGCGGCACCTGCAGAGCGGGGCCAAGGTCTTCCAGCCCATGAACGTCAACTTCGGGCTCCTGCCGCCCCTGGGGGTCAAGGCCAAAAAGAGCCGCCGCAAGGAGCTCTACGCGGAGCGGGCCAGGCAGTCCTGGCGGCAGTGGCTTTCAGTGGGTCAGTGAGTCAGTAGGTCAGTGCGTCAGTGAGTCAGTGCATCAGTGAGTCGGTGCGTCAGTGAGTCGGTGCGTCAGTGAGACACCGACATACTGACATACCGACATACTGACTTACTGACATACTGAGTTACCGAATTCCTCTGTCCCCTGTCGCCCGGAGGATCTTGACCGCGTTCAGGGCCGCGCCGAAGCCGTTGTCGATGTTGACCACGGAGACGCCGGGGGCACAGCTGTTGAGCATGCCCAGGAGCGCGGCCAGTCCCTGAAAGGAGGCGCCGTAGCCCACGGAGGTGGGCACGGCGAGAATGGGCTTGTCCAGCATCCCTCCAAGCACGCTTGCCAGGGCCCCCTCCATGCCCGCGACAACGACGAGGAGTCTCGCCTGCTGCAGATTCTCCAAATGGGGGGTAATGCGGTGCAACCCGGCCACTCCCACGTCGCTGACCAAGCCCGCGCGCACCCCGAAGAAGCGGGCCGTTCCCAGGGCCTCCAGGGCTACGGGCATATCCGAGGCACCGGCTGCGGCAACCACCAGATCCCCTTGGCTTGAGTGCGGGGGCTCAAGATCCAGCTCCCGGCCCAGGGAGAACAGGCTGGCTTCCGGCCGGAAGGACCCCCCGGGAAAGTAATCCAGGAGCATCCCCCCCTGTTCCGGAGTCAGCTTGGTGGCCAGGACCGGCTGACCCGTGTCGTGGATGCCGGAGACAGCCTCCCGGAGCTGCTCCTCGGACTTGCCCCCGCCGTAGACCACCTCGGCCTGTCCTGTTCGCAGGCCGCGATGTGGGTCCACGCACACCCCGTGGGCAAGCTCACGGTAGGGATAGTGCCGCAGCTGTTCCCTGGCCTGTTCCGGGGTGAGCTCACCGCGGCCGACCTTGTCCAGGATGGTGTCCAGATCGCTGCTCATGGGATGAGGCCGTCCTTGCTCCGATTTACACTGTGTGCGCTTTGGTTTAGGATCGAAAGGCATTTCCTGTTCCGGCCCATTTCCACTGAGGCCGGAGCGCTTTTTCCGCTCCCGCGGGAGAGGAGAGAGGTTGCTTTCCTCTCTCGAGAGAGCCATGTATACGGTGCATCACAAGCCGCATTTTGTCCAGACGCTGCGACTGCGTCATCCCCGTTTCTGTCTGGCTGGAGCGGCGCATCCGGTGAAACCCAAGCTCGAGAACGCGAGGTGTCTATGGCTGTGCTTTCCCAGCAGATCGGCGATTTTTTGACCAAGAGCTCCTGGATCAGGCGGATGTTCGATGCCGGGGCCGAGCTGAAGCGGAAACACGGGGAAGAGAAGGTATGCGACTTCAGCCTGGGCAACCCGGACCTCCCCGCTCCCTCCGGGGTCAAGCGCGGTCTGGAGCGGATCGCCTCCAGGGCGGAGGATCCCTATTGCTTCGGGTATATGCAAAATCCCGGCTTTCCCGGAGTGCGGGACCGGCTGGCAAAGCACCTGAGCGGGGAGCAGGGCGTTTCCGTGGCCCGTGAGGACGTTATGCTCAGCTGCGGGGCCGCAGGCGGGCTCAACTGTCTCCTGCGGGCCGTCCTTGAGCCAGGGGAGGAGGTGATCTGTCCCACGCCGCACTTCGTGGAATACGGCTTCTACCTCTCCAACCACGGGGGGACCCTGCGGCCGGTTCCGGCCAAGGAGGGGGACTTCCGGCTGGACATCGAGGCAATAGAGCGGGCCTTTACCGAGCGCACCCGCATGGTGCTGATCAATTCCCCCAACAATCCCACGGGCCAGATCTATTCCGAGGAGGAGCTGAAAGAGCTGGGCGATCTCCTGCGGCGCATGAACGCGGAGAGCTCGCGGCCCGTGCTCCTCGTCTCCGACGAGCCGTATCGCTTTCTGACCTTTGACGGCCACGAGGTCCCCTCCGTGCTCCGTTTTTTCGAGAACAGCGTGGTGGTCAGCTCCTTCTCCAAGAATCTGTCCCTGGCCGGGGAGCGGATCGGATACGTCCTGCTCCATCCGGACATGCCCTTTAAATCCGAGCTCATGGACGGCCTGGTCTACACCAACCGCATCCTGGGCTATGTCAACGCCCCCACCCTGGGCCAGCAGATCATCGACGAGGCCCTGGGCGAAGAGGTGGACACCTCGGTCTACGTCAGGCGCAGGGACAAGCTCGCGGATATCCTGGGCCGGGCGGGATACGAGTTCCATCCCCCCAAGGGGAGCTTCTATTTCTTTCCCAAGGCCCCGGGCGGAGATGACGTGGAATTCACCCGCATCCTGCAGGACGAGCTTGTTCTGGCCGTGCCGGGATCCGGATTCGGCGGTCCGGGGCACTTCCGGCTCTCCTTCTGTGTTCCGGACAGGGTCATCGACAATTCCGCCCCCGGATTCCAGCGAGCCATGGACCGGATAGGGGATAGTGATAAATGATGGGTTGCGAGTCCGGGAAAAGGCTCCGGGGGCATATCCCCTTCCAGGGCCTTCGGCTCCGGAATCCGGCCTCCGGGATCTCCTGTTTGACGTGAGCTCGAGAATCAAGTAAATAAATATATTTTGTCTTTGATCCCGGCTGACAGAGCCCTCAAGGGAACACCCGTGGTTATGCGCCGGTGGCGGCTGCCCCGTGCTTCCCGACATCTTTCCTCTGTCCTCCGGCATCTGGCCCCTGTTATCTGACCTCTGACCTCTGGCTAACTGGTACATATGTTCGACAATCTCTCTGAACGTCTCGAAGGCGTATTCAAGCGTTTCCGGGGCAAGGGCCGCCTGGACGAGAAGAGCATCCAGGAAGGCCTGCGCGAGGTGCGTCTTGCCCTGCTGGAGGCGGACGTCAACTACCGCGTGGTCAAGGACTTCATCGAGACCGTGCGGGAGCGGGCCCTGGACCAGGAGGTCCTGGCCAGCCTGACCCCGGGGCAGCAGGTGGTCAAGATCGTGCACGAGGAGCTGGTCCAGCTCCTGGGCGGAGCGAACGAGCCCCTGGACCTCAAGGGCTCGCCGGGAGTGATCATGCTCGTGGGCCTGCAGGGCTCGGGCAAGACCACGACCGCCGCCAAGCTCGCTCAGCACCTGCGGAGCATGGAGCTATCCCCGTACATGGTCCCCGCGGACGTATACCGTCCCGCTGCCATCGACCAGCTGCAGCAGCTCGGATCCGACCTCGAGGTCCCGGTCCATCCCTCCACCTCGCAGGACAGCCCGGTGGACATCTGCGAGGCGGCGGTGAAGGAGGCCGGCCGCAACGGCTCCGACGTGGTGCTCTTGGACACCGCCGGCAGACTGCACATCAACGAGGAGCTCATGCAGGAGCTCGCCGCCATCCGGGATCGGGTCCAACCCAGGGAGATCCTCCTCGTGGCAGATTCCATGACCGGCCAGGACGCGGTCAATGTGGCCCAGAGCTTCCAGGAGCGCCTGGATCTCTCCGGAGTGATCCTGACCAAGATGGAAGGCGACGCCCGCGGCGGAGCCGCCCTGTCCATACGCTCCATCCTGCAGCGGCCCATCAAGTTCGTGGGCGTGGGGGAGAAGATCCAGGATCTGGAGACCTTCCATCCGGATCGCGTGGCCAATCGCATCCTGGGCATGGGCGATGTGTTGACCCTCATCGAGAAGGCCCAGAGCGAATACGACGAGGAGGAATCCGAGGTCCTCCAGCGCAAGATGGAGAAGGCCAGCTTCGATCTGGAGGATTTCCGTTCCCAGATGCGCAAGATCCGCAAGATGGGCTCCATCGACGGCCTGCTCAAGCTCATGCCCGGCATGGGCCAGATCCGGGAGCAGCTTCAGGACGTGCAGATGCCGGAGAAGGAGCTCTCCAGGATCGAGGCCATGATCAACTCCATGACCCCCTGGGAGCGGAAGAGGCCCAAGGCGCTCAACGCGAGCCGGAAGAACCGCATCGCCAAGGGCAGCGGCACTACGCAGCAGGACGTGAACGATCTGTTGAAGAAGTTCAGCCAGATGCAGAAGATGATGAAGAAGTTCTCCGGAAAGAAGAAGGGGGGCTCGGCCGAGATGGCGGGCATTCCCGGAATGCCGGGGATGGACGAGGCCGGCATGGGCGGCCTGCCCTCAGGGAAGGGCAAGGGCTCCTCCTTCACCAAGAAGAGCCCCAAGAGAAAAAAACGGGAAAAGAAAAAGAAAAAGAAGTAGCCCCAAGGCGCTTGGGAAGCTCTTTTTGCCTCGACTGCGGAAAAAGTCCCTCTTTTTGGCGTGGATTGTTTTGACACAAGAGCAATGAATAAATAAGATGGAGGTATAGGATGGCCCTAAGACTCAGATTGACCCGGATGGGTTCCAAAAAGCGACCGTTCTACAGGATTGTGGCCGTGAACAGCCAAGCGCGCAGGGACGGCAAGTTCCTGGACTTTCTGGGCCACTACAATCCGATGCAGAACCCGCAGGAGCTCAAGGTCGATCAGGACAAAGCCAAGCAGTGGATGGACAAGGGAGCCAAGCCCACGGAGACCGTTCGTTCCCTGTTGCAGCGGGTTGGATTCTACGCGCAGAGCTAGACGCCACAAGCGGAAGCGGCTGGGACATAGCGGCCGGCATGAACCCCGAAGCAGAAGTGGAGGTGCGTTATGTTCAAGGAACTCATCGAGTACATCGCCAAGGCTTTAGTGGACAATCCCGATGCCGTCGACGTGGCCGAGGTCGAGGGAGAACAGACCTCCGTGATCGAGTTGCGGGTCGCCAAGGAGGACCTGGGCAAGGTCATCGGCAGGCAGGGGCGCACAGCCAGGGCGATGCGCACCATCCTCGGAGCTGTTTCCACCAAGGCGCAGAAGCGGGTGGTTCTGGAAATCCTGGAATAGGTTTCCCTAACAGCCTATGTCTCAGTCCGGTTTTCTGACTCTGGGCAGGGTTCGGAAACCGCACGGCCTGAAAGGGGAGTTCCGCGTAGAGAGCTATGCCGGCTCCCCTTTTGTTTTTGAGTCCCTGTCCCGGATCTATCTCAAGCAAGAGGGCCGCCGTCCGGAAAAGTTCTTGATCCAGAGCGTCAGGCACGGCGAGGGCGAGCTATTGCTCCGTGTGACCGGGATAGAATCCAGGCAGCGGGCCCTGGAGTACCACAGCGCCGCCGTCTGGGTCCGCAAGCGTGATCTGCCCCCTCTGGAGCCGGACGAGGTCTATCTCGGCGACCTCGCCGGATTCGCCGTATACCTCCCGGATCGCTCCCGCCTGGGGACACTGGAGCGCGCTGAAGTGGTCTCCGGACAGGAAATGTGGACCATCCTCACCCGCGAGGGCCGTGAGGTGCTCTTTCCCGCCAGGGAGGAGCTCGTTCCGGAGCTGGATCTCCGGGCCAAAGAGGCGGTAATCGATCCTCCCCCCGGCTTGCTCGCCGTGTATGGAGTGGAAGGATGATGCGCAATCGCAGTCGGGTGCAGCTCGTGTCCTGTCTAGCCCGAGCCCTGTCTTCATCTTTTGTTCCCTCGCGATTATTCCCATGTTCCGGCGATAAGTGAAACAGGACAAGAAACGAGCTCATGCACTGCAATATCCTGAGCCTCTTTCCGGAATATTTCCATTCCCCTCTCGGGACCGGCCTGATGGAAAAGGCCAGGGAAAAGGGCATCGTGTCCGTGGATCTGGTCAATCCCAGGGACTATACCCTGGACCGGCACAACCGGGTCGATGGACGGCCCTACGGTGGCGGACCGGGGATGGTTATGGCTGTGGAGCCCGTGCACCGGGCCCTGCAGAGCATTTCCCCTCCCGGCAGAAAGCTGATCCTCTCCGCCAGGGGAAGGCCGCTGGACCAGGAGATGGTCCGCGAGCTGTCCGGGGAGGAAATCCTTACCCTGATTTGTGGCCGCTATGAGGAGATCGACGCCAGGCTCCTGGAAATCGAGGATATCGAGCCGATAAGCATAGGGGACTTCGTCCTGGGCGGCGGCGAGGCAGCCGCCCTGTGCCTGTTGGAGTCGGTCTCCAGGCTGCAGCCCCGCTTCATGGGACGCCAGGAATCAGCGGACGAGGAGAGCTTCAACCAGGGTCTTCTGGAATATCCGCACTATACCCGCCCCCGGGAATACAAGGGTGTCCGGGTCCCGGATATTCTGGTCTCCGGGGACCACGGCAGCGTGGACCAGTGGCGCAGACAGCAGTCCCTGTTGACCACGCTGCGGCTCAGGCCCGAGCTCCTGCAGCAGAGCCGCCTGGAGCCGGCGGACTACACCTGGCTGCGAGGGGTTCCCTGGAACAGGCCCGGCCGCAACCTGTATCCGGTCCTCCTGCACCATCCAGTGGTGAACAAGCACGGCCAGACCTGCACAGTCTCTTTGACAAACCTGGATATTCACGATATAGCCCGCGTTTGTCGAACCTACGGCCTGCCGCGCTATTATCTGGTCACTCCCTTGCGGGATCAGCAAGAGCTGGCTGCCCGGCTTCTGCGGCACTGGGCCGAGGACGGGCCCGGTGGAGAAGCCAACACAACCAGGGCACGGGCCATAGAGCAGGTGCGGGTTCACTCCGATCTGGAACAGGCCCTTGAGGATGTCCGTCAGCGATGCGGACAGGAGCCTTTCCTGGCCGCGACCAGCGCCCGGGACGAGGGTTCAGCCACGCCCGGGGACATTCGCAGCATCCTCCGGGAGAGGCCTGTCATGCTGATCCTGGGCACTGGCCACGGTCTGGCCCGGGAAGTCCTGGAGAGGGCGGACGCTTTGCTGCGACCGATTCGGCCCTTCGGGGAATACCGGCATCTCTCGGTTCGCTCCGCAGCGGCCATCACCATCGACCGCATTCTCGGGGATGTATGGTGAGACTGGGGATCGGAGGTCGGAAATCAGAGATCGGAGGTCGGAGTCAGAGGTCGGAGGTCGGAGGAAGGACGGAAAGATGCTGAATTCGGCATGCTCCATGCGAAATGCCGAATGCGGTGATGCCTGATTATAAGGTAAAGGGCTCCGGTTTCACCGTATACTTTTTCCTTTTCACAGTTTACGATTCAGCAGTCACGATAAACGAAAGGAGCCAGATTATGGATTCCGTTTTGAACAAGATAGAAAACGAGCAGATGCGCATCGACATTCCGGATTTCCGTTCCGGCGATCTGGTGGACGTGCACCTGCGCATCATCGAGGGAGAGAAGGAGCGGATCCAGGTTTTCCGTGGCACGGTGCTGCGCAAGCGCGGCTCCGGGAACAACGCCACCTTCACCGTGCGCAAGGTTTCCGGGGGAATCGGCGTGGAACGCATCTTCCCCATGCACTCGCCCTCCATCGAAAAGGTCGAGGTGGTGAGCCGCGGCAGGGTGCGCCAAAGCCGGATCTACTTCCTGCGCGATCTGAAGCACAAGCAGGCCCGGCTCAAGACCAGGGAGAACCGGTAAGCACCGGGTTCCGGCGTGACGTCGCGATCCCAGATCCTGTCCGGTGTGGACGAGGCCGGCCGGGGTTGCCTGGCCGGCCCGGTCGTGGCCGCCGCGGTCATTCTTCCCCGGGAGAACCACCTTTCCGGCCTGACGGATTCCAAGCGACTCACGCCCTCCCAAAGGGAGGATCTGGAACATCGGATCAAGGCTGCCGCCTCGAGCTGGGCCATTGGCATCTCCTGGCCCCGCGAGATCGAGCGGATCAATATCCTGCAGGCCTCGCTCCAGGCCATGCTGCGGGCTGTTGATCATCTGCGATACTCTCCGGAGCTGGTTCTGGTGGACGGCATCCACCGACTTCCCGGATCGATTCCCAGCAAGTGCGTGAAACAGGGGGACAGACATGTCCCTGCCATATCCGCGGCCTCCATCCTGGCCAAGACCTTCCGGGACAGGCTGATGGTCAAGCTGGACAAGAAATACGCCGGGTACGGCTTCGGCAGGCACAAGGGATACGCCACTGGAGAGCATCTGGAAGGCCTGCATCGCCTCGGACCCTGTCTCATGCACCGTCAAAGCTTCAGGCCGGTCAGAGAGGCCTGTTCCCAGGAGACCAGGCAGTGGTTGCCAGGCATCTACGGCGAGGACGAGCCGGAGAAGTAATGGCCGCGGCCTATCTGGAATGCCGCGGTTATGCCGTCATTTCCCGGAACTGGCGCAGCAGGCGGGGCGAGATCGATCTGGTCTGCTCCCGGGGCGAGGAGATCGTCTTTGTCGAGGTCAAGACACGGGATGAATCGGACTACGGTCTGCCGGGAGACGCCCTGACGCCCAAAAAGAGCCGACGCCTTCTCCGGGCCGCCAGCCTCTATTTGAGCCAGAACGGCCTCTGGGCCCGTCCCTGCCGCTTCGATCTCTTGAGCGTAAGCCTGCAGGAGGGGGGATGCGAGATCCGGCATGACCGCAACGTCATTTCCCACAGCGAAAGCGGGTCGGCTATGGGTGGTGGCCACACCCATTGGCAACCTTGGTGATCTGAGCCAACGAGCCCGCGAGGTCCTGGGCAGGGCAGAAATCATTCTGGCCGAGGATACGCGGAAAACCGGTCTTCTGCTGCATCAACTGGATATCGCCCCGCAATCCTTCCTCAGCCTCCACGAGCACAACGAGGAGCGGCGGGTGCGCGCCGTGTTGGACCACCTTAGCCAGGGCAGGGAGCTGGCCCTGGTCTCCAGCGCGGGGACCCCTCTCGTCTCCGATCCGGGATTCCGCATTGTGCGGGAATGCCGGCAAAACGGATTTCGTGTGGAACCCATCCCCGGTCCCAGCGCCCCCACAGTCGCTTTAATGGCCAGCGGCCTCCCCCCACAGCCCTGTACCTTTCTGGGATTCATGCCCCGCAAACGGCGGGAACAGCTACGGCTTTTGTCCCCTTTTGCGCAGGTGCGGACCACGCTGATTTTTTTCGAGCGAAAATCGAGGATGCGATCCGCGCTGGAGGCGGCGCACGAGTGCCTGGGGATTCGCGAGGCCTGTCTGGCCAGGGAATTGACCAAGCAGCACGAAGAATTTATTTTCTTCATGCTGGGTCAGTGGGACAAACTCCCAGAGGAATATCGGGGAGAATACACCGTTGTAATCGGTCCACCCCAGAAGGAGGACGAGCCCACACCGGAGCACGAGGTGCAAAGGCTCCTGGAGCGGGAACGGCTCGGCGGGGAAAAACCCAAGCAGGTGGTTGCCCGGGTCATGGAAAGGGTAAGCGGGTGGAGCAAGAAGTCGGTCTACGATCTCTATATCCGCGGCGCGGAGAGCGAGGAAGGCAAGGGCTCGAACATCTGAAGGAGTGAGGAGAATGACCCCCGGTTACAAAACACTGCTCGCCTGCTTCGCCAGGACCTATCTCATGGGGGTCGCCTTCAACACCAGAGGATTGCAGAACATCGGTCTGGCCTATGCCATGGACCCCGGCCTGAGAGCGTTCTACCAGGATCCGGAGGCTCTGCGTCTAGCCAGGCGGAGATATCTGGCCCTGTACAATACCCATCCCTGGTGGAACCCCATGCTGGTGGGCTATTTCCTCTTTCTGGAATCGCACATCCGCAATGGGGCCCTTTCTCCTCAGGCGATAGAACGGATCAAGACCACGACCACCTATACTCTCTCCGCCATCGGCGATTCCTTCTTCAGCGGATCGCTCATGGTCTTCTGGGCCCTGTCGGAAACCGCCTTCCTCCTCCAGGGCATGTTGGGAATCGCTACCGCCTGGTTGGTTGGTCCCCTGCTCCTGTTGCAGGGATTCAAGCTGGGCACATTCTGGCTGGGTTGGCGCAAGGGGCTGGCCGTGCTGCAACAGTTGCGCAGGCTCAACCTCATGGC
>JAIPDU010000011.1 GCA_021737525.1 Desulfohalobiaceae bacterium
GAGGCCGTTGCCGAGGTGCATGCGGTTTCGAGGAAAGTGACCTACCTGGAGCTCAACGTGAACCAGGAGTTCATGAACCGTTTCAGCGCAGCCAAGTTCCTGCCCCATACGGACAGATCGCGGTTTCCTTCCCTGGATGACTGAGGATCCGGTCCCTGTGGGCGGGAAGAGACAGAAAAGGAGAATAGACCTATGCCTCGGGTAAGATTCGATCCGCATCAACGAGAGGCGGAAGTGCCTGAGGGCACCCTGCTGCTCAGGGCCGCATTGGACGCAGGGGTGCACATCAACGCCTCCTGCGGGGGGAACGGGGTCTGCGGCAAGTGCCGGGTCCTGCTCCAGGAGGGCGAGGTGGAGGACGGGGTCAGCGAGAAGCTGTCCCAGGAGGACAGGGATGCGGGCTATCGGCTGGCCTGCCTCTCCCGGGTCACCCAGGATCTGCGGGTGCAGGTCCCGGTGGAGTCCGAGCTCGATCCCAGCGTGCTCAATCTCCAGGCCACGCCGCGGAAAACCGCGGCCATCAGGCAGGTCTCCCTGGAGGACTTCAAGGTCCAGGGCCTGTTCCTGCCGCCCATCGAGAAGAAATTCCTCCAGCTTCCCCATCCCAGCAGCGAGGACAACTGCTCCGACGTGACCCGGGTGGTGGACAATATGAAGTTCCACCACGAGGAGCACCGCATGGAGGTGGATTTCAGCGTCATCCGCAAGATCACCGATGTCATCAGGGAGCAGGACTTCCAGACCACGGCCACCCTGGCCCGGCCGGTGCACGAGGATTCGGGCCGGACCTCGGTCATGAACGTGCAACCCGGGGACACAACGGATCGCAACTTCGCCCTGGCCCTGGATGTGGGCACCACCACGGTGTTCGCGCAGGTGCTGGACCTGAACAGCGGGGAGGTCCTCGCCGAATACGGGGACTTCAACCAGCAGATGAGCTACGGGGAGGACATCATCAACCGCATCGTGTACGCGGAAAAGGGTAATGGCCTGCAGGAGCTGAGCCAGGCCGTGCTGCAGACCATCAATCGCATCCTGGAGAGGATCCTCAAGGAGGCCGGCGTGGACAGGGACGAGGTGTCCACAATCACCATCGCCGGCAACACCACCATGACCCAGCTCCTGCTCAAGCTCAATCCGCGCTATATCCGGCGCTCCCCCTATGTGCCGTCTTGCACCCTCTTCCCCCCGATCAAGGCGCGAGACATCGGGATCGATCTCCGGGAGCACGCCCTGGCCCTGATCTATCCCTCCGTATCCAGCTATGTGGGTGGAGATATCGTTGCCGGCATCATGGGATCGCTCATGTACCAGAGCGAAGAGGTGACCCTGTACGTGGATATCGGGACCAACGCGGAAGTGGTCATCGGGAACAAGGACTGGATGGTCTGCGCCGCCTGCTCCGCCGGCCCCGCCTTCGAGGGCGGAGGCATGAAGCTGGGAATGCGGGCCAAGCGCGGCGCGATCGAGGACTTTTCCATCGATCCCTTCACCTATGAGCCCATGGTCCTGACCATAGGCGAGGAAAAGCCGGTGGGGATTTGCGGCTCGGGCCTGATCACCACAGTGGCCAGCCTCTTCGAGACAGGGGTTATCGACAACCAGGGCAAGTTCAACCGGGAGCTGAACACTCCGCGGATCCGGGAGGCCGAGGAGGGCATCTGGGAATACGTGATGGTCTGGGCCGAGGAATCCGGTGTGGACAGGGACGTGGTGCTGCAGGAGCCGGATATCGACAACCTCATCCGGGCCAAGGGGGCCATCTACAGCGGCTGCATGACCCTTTTGAGCGAGATCGGCCTCTCCCTGTCCGAGCTGGACCGGGTGCTGCTCGCAGGCGGCTTTGGCAGCTACATCGATCTGGAGAAGGCTATCACCATCGGGCTGCTTCCGGAGATGGATCCGGAGCGTATCGGCTTTGTGGGCAACGGCTCCCTCATGGGGGCCAAGATGAGCTCGCTGAACAACCACATCCGGCAGAACGTGGTGGAAGTGACCAAGAAGATGACCAATTTCGAGCTCTCCGAGACCACCTCCTATATGGACAACTTCATGGCTTCACTCTTTCTGCCCCATACCGATCTGGACAAGTTCCCCAGAGTGCAATCCCGCTTGAATGAGCGGAGGAAGATCCTGTCCGGAGCCTCGAGCGAGCAATGATGACAGGTGCTTGTTTTGCTGTGACTCCATTGACAATTCTGGCCTGTACAGCTACATGACCAGAAAATGCAATCTCCTTTGTGTACAAGGACGATGCTTGTGCAGACAGTTTTCCGCAAGGAGGTGAGCCGGCCGCATAAGGACGCGCATGAAAGGCGATGGGACGTCAATGCATCAAGAATAAGGAGTGGTTATGAGCTTCGAGATGATCAAGGAGAAGTATACCGGGCCCATAATGGAAATCGAGCTGGGCAAGGGGGACAACACGGTCAAGGTCGGCGGCGAGACCTGTCTGCCCTTTTATCAGTTCGAGGGGGAAGTGACCAACAAGCCCAAGATCGCCATGGAGATCTGGGACATGGAGCCCGAGGAGTGGCCCGATGCGGCTCGCGAGCCTTTCAAGGACGTTATCGGCGATCCCGCCGCCTGGGCCAAGAAATGTGTCCAGGAGTACGGGGCGGATATCATCTGCCTCCATCTGCGCAGCACCGATCCCAACGAGCACGATGTGAGCCCCGAGGACGCGGTGGCCAAGGTGAAAAAGGTCAACGAGGCCATCGATGTCCCCTTGATCGTCTGGGGCACGGCAAACGCGGACAAGGACTCCGAGGTGCTGAAGAAGGTCGCCGAGGACTGTTCCGGTGAGAATCTCATCATCGGCCCCATCGAGGATGTGACCCACAAGAGCATAGGGGCCGCGGTCATGGGCTACGGTCACACCGCGGTGGCCTCCTCGCCCATCGACATCAATCTGGCCAAGCAGATCAACATCCTGCTGGAGAATCTGGGCCTGCCCCTGAACAAGATCCTGGTCGATCCCACCACCGGCGGCCTGGGTTACGGCCTGGAATACAGCTATTCGGTCATGGAGCGGATCAAGCTGGCCGCCATGACCTTCGGCGACGACAAGCTGCAGCTGCCCATCATCAATTACGTCGCCTTCGACGTGTGGAAGTGCAAGGAAGCCAAACAGCCGGTGGAGGAGGATCCCCGCCTCGGCGATCCCGAGCGCCGGGCCATCATGATGGAGACCATCGCGGCGACCACCTATCTCATGGCCGGCTCCAACGTCTTGATCCTGCGTCATCCGGAGACGGTCCGCCTGGTCCGGCAGTATATCGAGCTGCTGGTGGAGGGCGGCACGGCCCAGGAAGTGGCGCCCATCCAGAAGAACCTCTCCGAGCCGGAGATTGATTATGCCTCCATGTCCCCCGAGCCGGACCTGACCATCGAGGAGGCCAAGGAGGCGCCCAAGGCCAAGAAGGAAGAGGCCAAGGCCGAGGCGCCCAAGGAGGAGGCCAAGGAGGCCCCGAAGGAAAAGGCGCCCAAGGAGGAGGCCAAGGCCGAGGCTCCCAAGGAAGAGGCTCCCAAGAAGGAAGCCCCCAAGGAAGAGGCCAAGGCCGAGGCACCCAAGGAGGAGGCCAAGGCCGAGGCGGCCCAGCCCGCTGTGGACGAAAGCAAGCTCCGGGCCGAGCTCGAGGGGAAGATACGAGCCGAGATGGAGGCCAAGCTCCGGCAAGAGATGGAGAGCAAGGCCAAGGCGGAGGAGAGCGCCGAGCAGAAGGAGGAAAAGGCCAAGAAGGCCGCAGAGGAAAAGGCCAAGAAGGAGGCCGAGGCCAGAGAGAAGGAGAAGGAGAAGCTCAGGGCCCAGCTCGAAAGCGACGAGAAGGAGATCCGGAGCAAGGTCAAGAAGCTTCGTTCCGAGCAGTCCGGGCAGGAGACGCCATCCACGCCTGAGAAGCCCGAGGAGAGCGGGCCGGAGCGTATTCTCCAGGTGCTTAGGCTCATTCATCGCCGGGTCGCCTGATAGCCCGGATCGTGGCCGGGTCAGTGAGGATTACAAAGGATGGCCTCCTTCCCTTTGTGAGGGAAGGGAAGCATCCCGCGCTGGAGATGCACGACATTACAACATAAGGACCAGCTAAGCGGGCTGGCACGGCATTTCCGGGTGTCTGCTAAAGGGGCACGGCGGGAATCGCTCTACTGCTCGCCCCAAGACGCAAAGGAGTGCTCTATGGGTTTGACAGGGATTCAGATATTCAAGTTGCTTCCGCAGACGAACTGCAAGGAGTGCGGGGCCGCCACCTGCCTGGCCTTCGCCATGAACCTGGCCGCGGGCAAGGCGGAGCTGGATCAGTGCCCCTACGTTTCCGATGAGGCCAGGGAGAAGCTGGCCGAGGCCTCTGCTCCCCCCATCCGGCCGGTCAAGATCGGCAAGGGGGTTCGCGCGTTTACTGTGGGCGGGGAAACCGTGGAATACAGGCACGAGAAGACGTTCTTCAATCAATCCCCCATCGCCGGCGTGATCTCCTCCGACATGTCCGAGGAGGAGCTCAAGAACAAGATGGTCCTCTGGAACGCCTTCCAGTTCGAGCGGGTGGGTTACACCCTGAGGCCGGAGCTGGTGGCCCTGAAGGACGCAAACGGGGACAAGGATGCCTTTGCCGCCAAGGCCAAATACGTGGCGGAGAACACGGAGTTCAATCTGGTCCTCATGAGCGAGGATAAGGATGTGATGCAGGCCGGAATAGATGCCTGCGGCTTCAAGCGGCCCCTGATCTATGCCGCGACCAAGGACAATGCCGACGACTTCGGCCAGCTCGCCCTGGACAACAGCCTCCCCCTGGCGGTCAAGGCGGACTCCGTGGAACAGCTGTCGGAGATCACGGACAAGCTCATGGAAAAGGGCCTCAAGGATCTGGTCATCGATCCGGGCTCGCGCGACGTGAAGAAGTGCTTCGAGGACCAGGTGGGCATCCGGCGCGCGGCCCTGCGGGCCAAGAACCGTTCCGTGGGCTTTCCCACCATCACCTTCCCCTGCGAGATGGCCACCAATCTGGACATGGAGACGGTGATCGGCTCCATGTTCATCGCCAAGTACGGCGGCATAGTCGTCCTGTCCGATTTCACCTCCGAAACCCTGTTCTCCCTCCTGTTGGAACGGCTGAACATCTTCACCGACCCGCAGCGGCCGATGACGGTGCAGGAGGGCATCTACGAGATCGGCAAGCCGGACGAGAACTCGCCGGTCATGGTTACCACCAACTTCGCCCTGACCTACTTCATCGTTGCCGGAGAGACCGAGTCGAGCAAGGTGCCCACATGGCTCCTGATCAAGGACTCTGAGGGGCTGTCCGTCCTCACGGCCTGGGCCGCGGGCAAGTTCGCCGGAGACGATGTGGGCGCTTTCGTCAAGAAGTGCGGCATTGCGGACAAAGTTAACAACAAGGAGTTGATCATTCCGGGATACGCCGCGGCCATCGTGGGGGAGATCGAGGACGAGATCCCGGATTGGACTGTAACGGTCGGTCCCAGGGAGGCGGCCCATATTCCGGCCTTCCTGAAGTCCAAGGTGAGTGCCTGATCCGATAGGGCATCATCCTTTTGTCAGCCAATACTTCAAAACAAAGGACGAGCGATATGGCAATGCTTTGCTTTGGCGAGAGCCTGAACGTGATGGGCACCAAGATCGGCAAGGCCATGAAGGAGCGGGATCCGGAGCCGATCAAGGAGGAGGCCAAGTACCAGCAGGAACAGGGGATGGACTATATCGACATCAACCTGGGCCCAGCCAAGAAGACGGGCCACGAGCTCATGCCCTGGATCGTGGAGACGGTTCAGGAAGTCTCGGACCTGCCCCTGCTCCTGGATACCTCCAACACGGCCGCCATCGAGGAGGGGCTCAAGGTCTGCAAGAAGACCCCCATCATCAATTCCATCATGTGCCGGGCGGAAAACTACGAGAAGATGCTTCCGGTGGCCGCCAAGTACAACTCGGACTTCGTGGCCCTGATGTGGGGCCCGGAGGGACTGCCCAGGGACGAGAACGAGCGTGCCGCCCTTTGCGTGGAGCTCATCCAGGCGGCCAACGATCAGGGCATCCCCAACGAGAAGATCTGGGTCGACGGCGTGGTGCCGCCGGTCAATGTCCAGCAGGAGCACGCCCCCACCCTGCTGGCCTTCTACGACATGCTCCAGGACATCGCGCCCGGCGCCCAGAGCACCTGCGGCCTGTCCAACATATCCAACGGGATCCCGGATCATCTGCGGCCCATCATGAATCAGACCTATGCGGTCATGCTCAAGCGTTCGGGGATGGCCTCCATCATCACCGATCCCAAGGACGAGAAGATGACCCAGATCGCCAAGGACAAACGCTCGGATATCGAAGAGGTGGTCCATGCGACCATGGACGGGAATCCGCCGGATGTGAACAGCCTGTCCCAGGAGCTGGTGGATTACGTCAAAACAGCCAGGGTCCTCATGGGCTTCGCCCTGTACTCCGATTCCTGGCTCAAGCTGTAAGCTGAGACCAAAGCCCCTTTCTCCGCGCCGTGCCCGTGAGGTGGGCGCTACCTACCCGGAGCGCCCGGCGGTGAAAGGGGCTTTTTGCGTACGAGCCTCATTCCCGGGCCCATCCCCGGGCCCATAGAAACATGAAAATGGTGCAGGCCTCGCTTGTCAATTTTGCATTTAAATTCAGCTAATTGGCAGCATTTGTATATAAAAAAGGCGGCAGGGTAGTCACGAAAGTGGATTCCCTCTAGCTTTTCCGGCCCAGGGTGCGAGCTATCAGCTGTTCCAGCTCGTTTTCCTCGCCCTCGGTGTAGTCATCCGGATAGAGCAGCATGGACATGAAGAAGGGGCTGTCCACCTCCAGGGCTTGACTGGCGCGGATGCCCATGTTTTCCAGGGCTGACTCCAGCTCGTCCTGGACTTCCTCCGGAAGGCCTTCCAAGTCGTCCTGGACCTCATAGAGCAGGGAGTGGATGGTCCGGGCCTTATCCCGCAGCAGGCGGTTGTAGGCATCCTGGTCCTGCTCCTGTCGCAGCTTCCTCTTGGCTTCCGCCTCCAGATCGCGTATTATCCTTGCCTTTGCACTGAGAGCCTCTTTGGCCTGTTCGCGGGGTGTTTGGGTCATATTCACGCTCCGTGGACAGATGGTTTTGGTGTTTTTTTCAGCCAAGATGACGTCGGTGGAGACAAGGGGATTGTACAGGCGCGCCTCCCGCTGTGCAAGCGGGTTTCAGCATGCTTTTCCCCGGGCCATGTACAAGCCGGGGTAACTATTCAGCACTCCTTTGGATTCAGCGTAAAAGCCCCGTGAACACTACGGTTTCGCAAAGTGATGAATAGTTACAAGCCGGGAAGGGAAATAAACCGCAAGCCGGACAAGGAGCGGATATGCCATCTCAAACAGTGTATTACATCGAGGGCGACGGCATCGGTCCCGAGGTTTCAGCTGCAGCGCGGCCCGTGTTGGACGAGGCCGTGCGGGTCGCCTACTCCGGTGACAGGGAGCTGGAGTGGCGGGAGCTTTTGGCCGGGGAAAAGGCCTATTCCGAAACAGGGGCCTACCTCCCCGAGGAAACGCTGAACAAGCTCAGGCACGAGGCAGACGTCGCTCTGAAGGGCCCCTTGACCACACCCGTGGGAGCCGGTTTCCGCAGCCTGAATGTCGCGCTGCGGCAGATTTTCGATCTCTATGCCTGCATCCGGCCGGTGCGTTACTTCCAGGGGATCCAGACCCCGGTCAAGCGCCCCGAGGACGTGGACATCGTCGTATTCCGGGAGAACACCGAGGATGTCTACGCCGGCATCGAATGGGCCGCCGGAAGCCCGGAGGCCAGGGGGCTCATCGAGTTCATGCGGGAGCGCTACCAGACGGAGGTGGATCCGGAGAGCGCCATCGGGATCAAGCCGATTACCGAGGCCGGGAGCAAACGCCTGGTGCGCCGGGCCATCCGGTTTGCCCTGCAGCAGAAGCGTCCCAGTGTGACCCTCATGCACAAGGGCAACATCATGAAGTTCACCGAAGGGGCCTTCTGTTCCTGGGGCTTCGAATTGGCCCGGGAGGAGTTCGGGGACTCCTGCGTGAGCGAGGACAAGGCCCGCGATAAGGACGAGGACAGGCTCCTGATCAAGGATCGGATCGCGGACAATATGTTTCAGCAGGTGCTCACCAGGCCCTCGGAATACAGTGTCCTGGCCACGACCAATCTCAACGGGGACTACATCTCCGACGCCCTGGCGGCTCAAGTGGGCGGCCTGGGACTGGCTCCGGGGGCAAATGTGGGGGACGATCTGGCCGTATTCGAGGCCACCCACGGTTCAGTGCCCAAGAGGGCGGGAACGGACAGCGCCAACCCCTCCAGCCTGATCCTCTCCGGTGCGCTCATGCTGGAGCACCTGGGCTGGCACGAGGCTTCGACCGCCATTCATCGGGCCCTGGAGCGGACCATCCACAAGGGCCGGGTTACCTACGATCTGGCCAGGTTGATGGACAACTCCGAGACTGTCGGCTGCAGGGAGTTCGCCGAGCTCATCGCGGAAAACATGGAGTAGCCCGGCACTCATTCACTGAATGAATGCCGGGCTACTCCGAGCCGTGCTTCTTCCTGCTCGCACGCAGCTTCTTTTTGAGCCAGAGAAAGATTCGGGGCTCCTGGCCCTGATCCTTGGGTTGATAGAAGCTTTTGCCCCGCACCTCTTCCGGGAGGTACTCCTGCTCCACCCAGGCCCCGGGATAGGCGTGGGGATACTTGTAGTCCTTCCCGAAACCCCACTTGCGCTGCAGCCCCGAGGCCGGATTGCGCAAATGGAGCGGCACCGGCTTGATTCCGTTCTTGCGGATTTCCTTCTGGGCCGCGAGGTATGCGGAGTATGCGGAATTGCTCTTGGGGGCCAGGGCAAGGTAGGTCACGGTCTCAGACAGGGGGATGAACCCCTCGGGCATGCCCACGGTCTCCACGGCCTGGAGACAGGAGACCGCCAGGTTGAGCCCCTCGGGATCGGCCAGCCCCACATCCTCGGATGCGGAGAGGATGAGCCTGCGGCAGATAAAGCGCGGATCCTCTCCGCGCTCCAGCATACAGGCCAGATAGTACAGGGCGGCGTCCGGGTCGCTGCCCCGGATGGACTTGATCAGGGCGGAGGCCAGCTCGTAGTGGCTGTCCCCGTCGCGGTCGCCTCGTTGAACTATTTCCGGCAGGAGCTTGGAGATGCTTTCCGGATCCAGGTTCTCCGGCGGCAGATCCCGGCAGTATTCCAGAAAGTTGAGAAAGGTCCTGGCGTCGCCCTGAGAAACGGAAATGATCCGATCCAGGCTCTCCCGGGGCATCTCCAGCCCCAGGTGCCGGCTCGCGCGGTCTGCGATGGCCTGCAGGTCTTCCTTGCTCAAGGAGCTGAAGCGAAGAATAAGGAGACGGGATAGGAGCTGGTTGGTCACGGAAAAGGCAGGGTTTTCCGTTGTGGTGGCCAAGAGGGTGATGCGGCCGGCCTCCAGGTGGGGAAGAAAGAAGTCCTGCTGGCTTTTGCTGAAGCGGTGCAGTTCGTCCAGGATCAGGGTATCGCTTTCCTCCAGCCGACGGCGCAGGTCGGAAAGTCCGGTCTCCGGGGCGCTGACCCGGACGAATCGCTTGTTGAGATTTTGGGCCAGAAGCAGGGCGGCGGTGGACTTGCCGCTGCCCGGAGGGCCGAAGAAAAGGATGCTGGGCAGCCGCTTCTGTTCCCTGAGGTTGGCCAGCTTTCCCTTGAGATGCTCCTGGCCGATAAACTGGGAGAAATCCGTGGGTCTGAGGATTTCCGCCAGGGGTGTTGGTTCGGTCAAGCCCTAGAGGCTCCTTCCCTGCATCGATCACGGGGAGCCTGCTGGCTCCCCGTGCCTTGGGGACGCGTTTGCTGTTTTTCTTCCGGCTGTGGGGGCAGCTTAGGGCCCGGACCATCCAATGGGGCCTGGAAGGTCCCGGCCGGATCAGGAGCGCTTCTTCCCTCCGGAGCTGCTGTCCTCGGAGTCGCTCTCGATATCGTCGAGGATGGAGGTGATGTCCAGGTCGAGCTCGTCCTGATCCATGGTCAGGGCTTCATCCTCTGGGGTTTCCTCCGCGGGGGCTCCCTCCTCGGTTTCCGGGCCCTGCTCATCGATCTCGATCTCCAGGTCGGGCTCCTGATTCCCGCCTGCCGAGTCACGGGCCCCGGCGCCCTCTTCAGTATTCTCCGGGGAGGAAGTATCGCTTCCCTCGGTCAGGTCTGCCGAGAAATCCTCCAGTCCATCGAAGTCGATTTCGTCGTCAACCTCCTCGGCGGATTCACTTCCGGCCTTTTGCCCGGCGCTCTGCTCCTCTTCCAGTGGGGGCGCGGACGCTTCACCCTGTACATCCATCAGATCCGCCTCTTCGATGTCGATCTCTTCATCCGGTGCTGGAGCTTGCGATTCCTGGGAGGCGGCATGGGAACCAGAGGCAAACATACCCCCGGACTGCTCCCCCGCGGGCCCATGAGACTGGGCTTCGTATTGCTCTGTTTGGGAGAGGCTTTCCGGAGACACCGGAGTAAAGATATTCATCCCTTCCGTGGCCGTGGATACCATCCACTCCATGTTGAATGTCCCCTTCTGCTGGCTCCAATCATAAGCGCACTTGGGGCAGGTGGGAAGATGGTCAAAGCTGGTATAGTTGCACTTGGGGCAAAACATACTGAAACCTTCCTGGATGAGGATTGCAAGGATTCCTTGAATAAATTGGCACGAAAAAGGATGCAGGGCAACCCCCGGGGGTCCGTGGACAGGGCGAGCTTGTGCCCGGGTTCTAGATGCAGGGAGACGTCTCGACGGATCAAGCGATTTCGGTTCGCGTTGGCCCAGTTAGTTGGTTTTTCCTTCGGACATGGTCTTGCTTTTGTGGCTGTTCCGAATGGCGTAAAAATCGTCGAGAAGCTGGACTATTCTTCCGAAGAGCTTGCGAATGGAGAGACCGTAGGGAGTGAGCTTTTCCGCGGGAGGAGATATGTACTTTTTCTGCAAGTAGCGATCGTTGAGCATACGTTCGGTTAAATGGATGAGCTGCTCGACAATGCTGTCAAAGTAGCGGACTGTCTCGAATTTGAGGTCGTGGAGGATGTTGTAGGCGTAGCTGAGCATCTGTTGGTAGTTGATCCTCTTTCCTTTGTAGTGCCTTCGGGAAATGTCCTCCAAGAGCTTGATCTTGCGGGCTTGCTGGATATAGCTGTACTGTTCGTACACCTCTCTATACAAGGGATAGAGGGACATGAATTCGTCGCGGTATTCTTCCTTCTGGAGATAGTTGTCCAGGACCTTGGTCACCCGCTGGTAGAACTCCTCGGAATAGCCCAGGATCCGGCGCTGGTGCTTTTTGAGCCATGCGGAGAGGAATTTCAGCCTCTTTTCGTGGGTGTCCGTGTTTTCCACGATCTCGTTGCGCCTGTAGCGGACCCGTCCCTGGTACTCCCCCTTGATGATGTCATTGAGGATATAGGTCATCAGGCTGGCGTCCTTGACGATGTTCACGTTGGACAACACAGCCCCGGTCAAGGGATGCACAACCTGTTGCCGGCTCACGGAGAGGGCCCGGTCCGTCCGGATATTGTTCGGATCGTACTTGTGCTGCCTGTAGGAGACCTTGAGGATGACTGCGGGTTGATCCCCCTCGATGAGGAAGCCACCCTTGCGCAGCTGGCGCAGCTGTTCCTTCTGGCTTTTGTCCAATCGCACAAGGGCTGTCTTTTCCAATTGGGGGTACTGGGTGCATTGGGGCGTGGTGTACAGGGTGGTGAGCGTGCGGTCCGACTCCCCCAGGACCCGGATCAGAAAATCCTCGCCCATCTTGAACAGCCTTCTGGCGAAGAGCGCGGCGGAGGTCCTTCGTTCCGAAGCGATAGGGAATCCGTAGAGCTCCATGAGGAACTGATACACGAAGTGGCGGTTGACTTCGTAGAGCCTGTTGTCCCCTGGCTTGAATTTGCCGATGCGCAGACCGAAGCGTTTCAGCTCGGAATCGAGGTCCGAGGGAAAGGAGGCATAGACCCCTGTGAGGTAGAATTCGCCAGCCGCATTCTTGGCCATGACATGGCCTCTGTCCATGTGAAGGATATAGGGCAGCAGCTGGGGGTAGTTCTGCAGCTCCGTGATCCGTTCGCCCTCCAGGTCTTTTTGGACCTTGTCCTGCAGATCCTTGGGCAGCCTGCTCTGGAGGATGGATTTGTTGTACTGGATGATGCCCGGCTCGAAGGCGGAGGCAGGGCCGTTGATATTGTGCAGGGCGTCCTCGACACAGTGGAGCAGGTCGAACTGGAAGATCTCCTGGAAATAGTCGATGGGCCTGTCCAGAACAACGAGGCTGAATCCGGAGAGGGAGGGGTATTCGTAGAGATTGGACTCGAAGGAGGGCAGAAGCTCCTGCGGAGAAACCAGAGGATAATTGGGGATTTCGCAGAAGGGCTTGAGCAGGCAGTGCTTGATGTGTATGACGTCCAGGAACTGCTTCAGATTTTCCAGAACGCTAAAGGAGGTGGGGAAAGTGAGCTTGGTCCTCTCTTTCCACAGATAGCCCGGAGCTTGCGAAAATGCATCTTGCCAGGAAAAGGCCATTCTACTTGTAGGGAATGCCGGGTTGAGCGGCTTGGTTTTGTGTGAAAATGTGTCCGACGCTTAGAATGAGTGGATAAGACTCAAATATGAGTCTCCTCTACAATTTGAATACAAATTATACACGATTTTTCCCTGTATGGCAAATTCCCCGAGGCTCTTGTTCATTGACAATATGGAGCTTGTTTGCAGGACTACTTTTTCCCCGAGCGGGGGTGGGTCTCGTCGTAGAGGTGGGTTAGGCGAGCCAGGCTCAGATGGGTGTAGCGCTGGGTGGAGGACAGCCTGGAGTGGCCCAGGAGCTCCTGAAGGGAACGAAGGTCGGCGCCGCCTTCCAGGAGATGTGTGGCAAAGCTGTGCCTCAGGGTATGGGGGCTGATCGATTCCTGAATCCCGGAAGATGTGGAGAGTCGGGATATGATCCGGTTGGCCTGGCGGCGCTGCAGACGCTTGCCCCTCTGACCGAGGAAAAGAGCGGTTTCCCCGGGGTCGGGCCTGAAGGCCTGCCTGATGTCCAGGTAGGACTTCAGGCGATCCAGGCTCTTGTCCGTCAAGGGGACAATGCGCTGCTTCCTCCCCTTGCCCCGGACGCGGATAATCCCCCTGCCCGGCTCGATGTCCTCGAGATCGAGGTCGAGGGCCTCGCTGATCCGGAGCCCGGAGCCATAGAGGAGCTCTGCCAGGGCGAGGTCGCGCCGGCTTCGAGGGCTCTGATCCTCCTCCGCTTCGAGCATGGCATTGGCTTGCTCGGGATTGAGGAATCGGGGATGCTCCTGCTTTTGTCTGGGATTGGAGACGCCGTCAGCTGGATTTTCCTCAATGATGCCCGTGCGCAGGCAGTAGCGGAAAAAGCTGCGCAGGCTGGCCAGCTTTCTGGCGATTGAGCGGCGACTAAGTCTCTTGCGGTGCATATCCCGGACAAATCCGTAGAGGTGTTTCCGTTGAATCCGTCCGGGTTGATGCAAGCCGGATTCATTGTGCCGGACGAGATGAGCGTGGAACTGGGCAAGGTCCACGCTGTAGGCGGTGATGCTGGAAGGGGAATGCCCTTTCTGGGCCGATAGGAAGTCCAGAAAGGATGCCACGGAATGGGGTGTGTCCCTGTCGGTCCATTGGGGCATGGCGTGTTCCTTGACTTGCCTCTGCAGGGATTGCCTCAGGCTCGGTAGCCCATTTCCTAGCGAAGCAGGGTGTAGTGCATGCCGTCCTGCCGGCTTACAACGCCCTTGAGCTCGAGGCTGAGCAGGGTTTGACTGGTGTGGCTGCTGTCCCAGTTCAAGGTCCGGGTCAGGGTGTCGATATGCAGCGCCTCGCCCGGATCCATGGCCCGGACGAGCTCGCCTTCCGCATCCGAGAGATCCGCGATTTCCGGTGCCGCGGGCTCGCCGTCGTCCGCCCCGGGCTGTCCCCTTGCGGATTCTGGAGTCCACTCCTCCAGCATAGGGCGGATCTCCCGGAGGACATCATCGGCGGAGCGGGTGAGCACGGCTCCCCGCTTGATCAGGGAGTTGCACCCGCTGGAGGTGCGCTGCCTGGGGGAGCCGGGTACGGCAAAGACCTCCCTGTCCTGTTCCAGGGCGTATTGGGCCGTGATCAGACTGCCGCTGTTTCGGGCCGCCTCCGTGACGAGCACTCCGAGACAGAGCCCGCTGATGATCCGGTTCCTGCGGGGAAAATTGTGGGTTTCGGGCCGTGTGCCCGGGCTGAACTCGGTCAGAAGCAGACCCTTGGAGCGCATTTTGTGCCAGAGGTCCTTGTTGCTGGCCGGGTAGATCAGATCCAGGCCCGTGCCCAGCACGCCGGCAGTGCCGCCAATCTCGCCTATTGCGCTCTGATGGGCGATGCGATCGATGCCCCGGGCGAATCCGGAAACGATACAGATTCCCCGGCAGGCGAGCTCGCGGGAGATGCTTTCCGTGATCCCTATCCCCTGGGAGCTGCAGTTCCTGGGGCCGACGACGGCTATACAGGGCGCCTGGAGGAGATCGGTGTCCCCCAGGTAATAGAGGTACAGCGGCGGATCGGAGATATGGCGCAGGCGGTCCGGATAGCTCTGGTCCGAGTAGGGCAGAACGGCCATATTGCCCTGCTCGGCGAGCTCCCATTCCTGGAGGGCCCTGTCCCGCCACTTTTCTTGCCGGAAATTGTCTGCTACATTGCGATCCGCTATTCCCAGGGAGATCCATTCAGCGGAGTAGCTGGCGGCGAGCTGGGCTGTGCCGTAGTGCTCCACCAGCCGCTTACCTCCCCAGGGACCCAGCCCCGGGGTATGGGCCAGCATCAAACAGGCCCAAAACTCGGCTCCCAAGGAGTGGTGCTTTCTTTCGGTCACGCTGTTTCCCTTTGGGTGGCTTCGCGGGACTGCCCGGAATGCATTTGTATGGGAAGATAGTATTGGAAAAGGCCTGAATTTTCAATAGGCCGGGCCTTTGCGGACCTTTTCGGATGGAGTGCTTCATGGAGGCAATGACCCTCGGTTTGAGCGGCTATATCGGACTGCTGCTTCTCATGGGCAGCCTCGTGCCCGGGGCCCTGATAACGGCGTTCGCCGCGGAGACGATCTTCGGCCTGGGCCGGGGAAAATTCTGGGACAAATTCGGCCGGCAATTCGCCGCCATGGGGGTCAAGGCCCTGTTCTGCCTACTGCTCCTGGTGATCCCGGCCCTGTTCTGGCTGTTTCCCACCCCGGAGGACTCATTGCGTTTCGTGCTGGACCCGAGCTGGCTCATTCCGCGAACGGCACTGCTGCCGCTCTTGCTCGGGTGGCTGGGGTTGGCGGTTTACTCCGGATCCTGGGTGCAGCTGCGTCGGAGCAGGGCATTGCATCGCGTGCTTGGGGGAATGAGTCTGCTCGGCGTGCTAGGCGGGGCCTACTGCGGCCTCAACCTGCTGCTGTCCTGGATGGTGCAGGGCGGGATCCCGACCTCCGGCGCCGTCTGGGAGGCAATCTGGTTCCCGGCCACAGGGGCCGTATGGCCGGCCCTTGCCGCAGTCACAGGCAACGGGGTCGGCGGAGCGGGGATCGCGGGAATGGGATATTTGATCCTGCGCAGGAACAAGGACGACTTCGGCAGGGATTACTATCGGTTCGCCATGCCTCAAGCGGCCCGCTGGGGACTGGTCCTGCTCGCGCCCGTGGCCATCGCGGCGGGATGGCTCGGACTCCGCGGTTTGACCTGGACCCCTGTCCTCGCTTCCTCGCTGGCTCTCGTCGGGGTTGCCGCCCTGGTCGGGGTCTGGCTCAATGTGCGCGTCATCCGGAGCAGTCATCCGCTCCGGCTCAAGGGCGGTGCGCTCGCCGCCTGCCTGCTGGCCTGGATCCTCGATTCGGCGCTGGTTTATTCCCTGCTGCTCACAGCGGGCGGTATTCCGGCTGGGGCTGTCTCAATTCCCTTCTGAGGGCCGGAGGACATCGGCAAGGATGGCGGCGATAAGGGCCGGGGCGTAGGAAAAGGCGATAATCATGGCGTTGGTCGGATCCACGGGGTTCAAGGAGCGAAGCATTTCCATGAGCCCTTCGCTCAGATAGACTGAGACGGCGCCCACAGCGAAGGACAGGGTCACGAAAATGGCCCAGGCCGCGGCGAAGATTTTCAGGGCTTTTATCAGGCGGGTCATGGATACGGGCTCGCAATGCGCGCGTTGGATTAAAGGGGTCGGGATCAGTCCTGTTCTTCGGGGAAAAGGTCCCTGATAATCCCCTGGATCCGATCCGCTTCGGAGCGCGGATCGGCGGCGGCGGTGATGGGACGCCCCACAACGATGTAGTCCGCTCCCTTGCCGAAGGCCTCTTCCACGTTCACTGCCCGCTTCTGATCGTCGCCGGAGTCGTTGGCTCCGGGTCGTATACCGGGAGTGACAATGAGGAAGCGCTCGCCGAGCTCCTCGCGCAAGTCTGAGGCCTCGAGCCCGGAGGAGACCACCCCGTCGCAACCCGCCTCCAGGGCCCGCCGCGCCCGGGAGAGGACCACATCCCTGATGTTCGCCCGGAATCCCAGATCCTCCATGTCCGCCTGGTCCAGACTGGTCAGGGCGGTGACCGCCAATATCCCCACCCCGCGCTTCTCCCTGGCCCCGGCCCGGAGCATGGCGTCGTTTCCGTGGATGGTGGCGAAGGCGGGCCCGATGCGCTCCAGCTGGCGCACCGCTGAGGCCACGGTTTCGGGGACGTCGAAGAACTTGAGGTCCACGAAGACCTTCTTGCCCTGTTCCGCGAGCCACTGGGCCAATTCGAAATAGCCTCCGGCCATGAACAGCTCCAGGCCGATCTTGTAGAAGTGGACGCTGTCCCCGAGCTGTCGCACCAGCTCCCGCGCGCGGCCGGTGTCCGGGACATCCAGGGCGACAATGAGGCGTTCCCGGCCGGGAATGGGCTTGGAGGACAGAAAGCTCCTTGGCTTTTGGGGCATGTCAGGGTCTCCTG
>JAIPDU010000012.1 GCA_021737525.1 Desulfohalobiaceae bacterium
TCGGGATAGTCCTTGAGGTGCGAGCCGCAGGAGGCGCAGAAGACCAGGATATAGTCGTACTCCGCAGGATCCAGTGCGGCGAGGTTGTGGGCGGCCACTTCCGCCGCGGATTCGGGCTCGCCGAGCATGGACAGGGGCAGGCCGCAGCAGCCCTGCTCCCGGGGAAAATGCACAGCCACGTTTTCCCGGTGCAGGATATCCAGCCCGGCCACAAGCTGCTCCGGATAGACGAAGTCCTGCAGGCACCCGGAGAAGAGGGCCACCCTGTAGCGCGGGGCCTGCAGGGAGTGGACATAGTCCTCTTCCCGGTAGCGGTTGCGGAAGGGCTGTGCGGCCAGGGCTGGCAGCTCCTTGTTCCCCATATCGCCCAGCAGGGCCAGGGGTAGATGTCGCAGATAGCCCTGCTTGGTGACCGGTTTCTGGGCGAAGCGCGCGGCCTTGAGGCAGGAGTGGAACAATTTTCTGTGGGTCAACAGGGCCGAGGCGGTGCTGTTGATCCAGGGGCGGCCCTCCTGTTCCGTGATCGCGGCGCGAACCCCACTGATGAGCCTGGGCAGGTCGATGCCGGCGATGCAGGCCTCCCTGCAGGCCTGGCAATTGAGGCAGTTCTGGATCAGATCGCGGTCCTTGTCCTTGCCGTGCATGAAATAGGTCAATACCAGGCCGATGGCGCCGATATAGACGTAGCCGTACTGGTGTCCCCCCACCAGCCGGTAAATGGGGCACACATTGGCGCAGGCCCCGCAGCGGACGCAGCGAAGCGCCTGGGAAAAGACGGGGTCCTGGGCCAGGGCCCGGCGGCCGTTGTCCAGAAAGATGACATGGGTGACCTTGCCCTCGCCCTCGCCGGCCAGGCACTCCGTGGATCCCGTGATCCAGGAGACGTAGGAGGTGATGGCCTGGCCCGTGGCGTTGCGGGGCAGGCCCCTCAGGATGGTCAGGGCCTCGTCCATTCCGGGAATGAGCTTGTCCAGGCCGGCAATGGCCACGTGCACCCGGGGCAGGGTGGTCACCAGGCGCGCGTTTCCCTCGTTGCTCACAATGCCCAGGGTCCCCGTCTCCGCCAGGGCGAAGTTGGCCCCGGTGACGCCCATGTCCGCCTGGGCGAAGCGCTGCCTGAGCTCGCGACGGGCCACCTTGACCAGGTTTTCGATGTCCTTGTCCTGCTCCCGCTCGGTGACCTGGGTGAAGAGGCGGCTGACCTCGTCGCGAGAGAGGTGGATCGCGGGCATGACCATGTGGCTGGGCCCCTCGTGGCGCAGCTGGATGATCCACTCCCCGAGATCCGTTTCCACCACCTCCAGACCGGCGCTCTCCAGGTGCTGGTTGAGATGGATCTCCTCCGCGGTCATGGACTTGGACTTGACGACTCTGTGGCAGCCGTTCTCCGCCGCGATTTGCTCCACGAGGTCGTTGGCCTCGCGGGCGGTCCGGGCCAGATGGACCCGCACGCCCCTGGCCTCCGCTTCCCGGCGGAACTGTTCGAAGAGCTCCGTCTGCCTCTCGGAGGCCTCGTCCTTGATCCCGGAAATGGTGTCCACCAGGCGGGGTAGGTCGATGCCGGAAAAGTTCTTCTCCCGGCCCTGCCTGTAGGCGGTGGTGAAGTTCTCCAGGGCCTTGCGCTGGAAGGACTCCTGCATCGCTTCATGGATTTTGGCCCGATAGGTCTTGAGGCTCTTGCTGGACATAGTCGCGCCTTATGTTTTTTAGCAGGCCGCCCCCAAATCTTCCAATTGCTGCGTTGCTTCAAAAAGCTCAAGCTTTCACGTAGGCATCCTACTGTTCAAGCTTGCCCTTTTTTCGCGCCTTGCACTTGGAATTTTGGGGGCGGCCTGCTTGAAAGGGACTTTATTCTATCAGACTGTCGGGTGAATTTCCGCAAGTCTAGGGGAGCAGCGTGCACCGCCTCCGCCTCGTGGCATTTTCATGTTTGGTTGTGCCCGGGTTCGCCCGGGAATGAATGGGTGCGGTGGCGACAGGCTCCTTCCTCGTCCTACTGATCCCGGAGCAGGATCGCGTGAACCTCAAGGGGGCCGTGCACTCCCAGGGTGAGGACCCGCTCGATATCCGCCGTGCGGCTCGGGCCCGTAATAAAGGCTGTGGAGTCCGATCCCGCGGCCATGCGTTCCCGGAGCCGGGAGGTCAGATCGTGGCTCTCGGCCACGATGGCGGATACGGGAAGCAGGGCGATGTGCACCTCGCTGATCATTCCGGCCAAGCGTTCGTCCTCTCCAGGGCAGTGCTGCACCAGGGTCCCTGTGGCGGCGATGCCCGCCTCCATCCGGGTCAGTCCCAGGTCGATACCTCCCAGTCTGGCCCGGAGTCCGCCGGAGATCAGGGCGATGCGGCTCTCCTCGCACAGCTCCCGCAGCCTCTCCAGGTCGGAGGTGTCCAAGCCCGGGGCCGCGATGATCTTTTCCGGCTCCTTCAGGGAGCACAGATCCGCGGCACGCCCTGAAAGAGGGAGGTCGCACCCGGAGGCCAGGCTCTGGCAGGCCTCCTTGTCCCGGCACACGGCGAGGCCGTATTTCAAGGCCTCTTCCGTGTTCTCCGCCTCGACCACGGTGGTGGATACTGCCTCGGCCCGCTCCCGAAAGCGGGCCACAAGCTCCTGATCCGTCATGACTGCTCCTTTTGGGCCCGTTGGGGCAACGTCTCGGCGTAGATCTGCACAGCGTGGGCCACGCGGATGCTCTTTCCGGTTCTGGAGAGCTGATCCACGAGCTGGATCATGCAGGCGGGGCAGGCCGTGGCCACGGTGTCCGCGCCTGTGGCCAGTATGTCCTCGGCCTTCTTTTGCCCAACCTGGCGGGACAGGTCGTAGTGCAGCAGATTGAAGCTGCCGCCCATGCCGCAGCAGCGGTCCGGTGCGCCCATCTCCCGGAAATCGTAGTTGGAATTGGCCCCAATAAGCCGTCTCGGGGCCTGGCTGATGGAGAGGGTCTTCTGCAGGTGACAGGGATCGTGGTAAGTGATGCCGGTTTTTTCTCCGCTGCCGTGTTGCGGCTCCCCTGATGCCTTGTCCAGACCCTCGGCCAGAAATTCGGTGATGTCCCGGGTCTTCTCCGCCAGGCGCCGCACGCGCTGCTGCTCGCGCTGGGGGAGATATTCCGCCATCAGGGGCCAGATGGTGCGGATGGTGGCGGTGCAGGTGGCGCAGGGGGTAATCAGGTAGTCGATGTCCGCATCCTCGAATTGATTCAGGATACGGCCCACAAGGCGCTCGAATCCCTGCCGGTCCCCGGAGGACAGCGCCGGGATCCCGCAGCAGACCTGTTCCCCGGGAACAAAGATCCCGTGGCCGCGGTGCCGCAGCACGTCGATTGCGTCCCTGCCCAGGTCGAGGAAAATCTTGTCCACAAGACAGCCCGGATAGAAGCCCACCTTGGTCCCGCCAGGCCCGGCTGGCTCGTCGATCTCTCCCAGCTCGCCGTGCAACGGGGTTGTTGCCAGGGGGAGATAATGGCGGTCGCGGATGACCGGGGCATTGAAGCGGGCGCAGGAGGAGCCCAGGATGGGGTCCGCCTTCTTGCTGAAAAGGCCCTGGCCCGCGGCCGCGAGCCGCTGCAGGCCGTCCATCAGGCGGGGCCTGGGCAGCAGGGAGCGGAAAATGAGCTTCTTGATCGGGGGCAGCCCCAGGTATTCCCCGATAATGGCGCGAGCCTTGATGAAGATGTCCACCACCGGCACCCCGCTGGGGCAGGCCTTGGCGCAGGAACCGCAGAGCAGGCATCGCTCCAGGCGTTTCTGGACCCCCTGGGGATCGTTCAGGAGCTGGCTGGAGAGATGCTCCACAAGGACGAGCTTGCCCCGGGCCACGTCCATTTCCCGGCCGGTCTCGGCGTACAGGGGGCAGACAGCCTGGCACATGCCGCACTTCATGCATCCGGCGAGCTGGTCGTCCAGTTCCTTCAATAGGGTGAGCAGCCGCTGCAGCTCGGCCATGGTCAGGCTCCCATGATCTTGCCCGGATTGAGGATGCCCTTGGGATCCAGGGCCTGTTTCAGACGCCGTGAATAGAGAATGGTTCCCCTGGTGGCCTCCTTCTCCATGAACTTGGACTTGGCCATGCCGATGCCGTGCTCCCCGGACAGGGTGCCGTCCAGCTCAAGGGCGGTATCGAAGATCTCCTCGATGGCCCGCTCCACTCGCTCGAATTCCTCGCTGTCACGCTTGTCCGTGAGTATCGTGGGGTGCAGGTTGCCGTCCCCTGCGTGGCCGAAGGTCCCGATGGTCAGGTTGTGCCGGTTCGCGATGTCGTTGATGGCCCGGACCATGGCCGGAAGCTTGCTGCGGGGCACGGTGGCGTCCTCCAATACGGTGGTCGGCTTGAGGCGGGCCAGGGCCGGGAGAGCGTCCCTGCGGGCCTGCCACACGGATTCCTTCTCCTGCGCGGACTGGGAGACCTTGAGCTCGGTGACCCCCATTTCCTGGCAGATCTCCCGTACCTTGCGGGCGTCCTCCTCCACCTGGGCCGGATGGCCATCCACCTCGATGAGCAGGAGCGCTCCCGCTTCCGTGGGCAGGCCCGCCCCCCGGAAGGACTCCACCGCGCGGATGGTGAAGTTGTCCAGAAATTCCAGGGTGCAGGGCAGGATCTTGTTCGCGATGATCGCGGAGACTGTCTCCGAGGCCCGGTCCACGGAATCGAAGACCGCGAGCATGGCCTGCTGGGCGGCTGGCGGCGGGACGAGTTTGAGAACGATCTCCTTGAATACGCCCAAAGTACCCTCGGAGCCCACCATGAGCTGGGCCAGGTTGAGCCCGGTGGCGCACTTGACCGTCCTGGCCCCGGTTTTGATCAGCTCGCCGTCCACGTCAAAGAAGTCCAGGCCCAGGACGTAATCCTTGGTCACTCCGTACTTCAGGCCGCGCAGTCCCCCGGCGTTCTCCGCCACGTTGCCGCCCAGGGTGGACACGGTCTGGCTGCCCGGATCCGGGGGATAGAAAAGCCCTTTTTCCGCAACGGCCCGGGCGAACTGGGCGGTGATGACCCCGGGTTCCACCCGGGCGTAGAGGTCCTCGGTATTGATCTCCAGGACCCGGTTCAGGGAATTGGTGAGCAGGACCACTCCCTTCTCTCTGGCGGGAAGGGTGCCCCCGCTGAGATTGGTGCCAGCCCCGCGGACGGTGAGGGGGAGCTCGTTCTCGTTGCAGAGACGAACGGCGCCGGCCAGGGATTCCGTGTCAGTGGGCTGCAGGACCAGCTCCGGGACCACGGGGTCCAGGACCGCCGAGTCAAAGGAGTAGGCGTGGCGATCCGCTGCCTCGGTGTACACGTTCTCCCGGCCCAGAAGATCCTGGAAGGCGCGAATAACGTTCTTGCTTGCCATGGTCTGCTCCGCTGGGGATGGAGGCCCGTTATTGCCCTGGAAAATGATGGGCCAAAAAAAAGCGGGCTACCCCTCCTTCAGCCCGCATGGTTTCCTCTGATGCCTCTGCCCAGGGTGTCGCGGGACGGCTTGGATCAGGCCCGCGCGCTCTCCAGGCAGAACAAGGTCTTAAGGCGCCTGGCAAGGCGAAAGCTCAGTCCTCTTCGCGGGGGTGCACGACAAGCACCGGGATACTGGAGTCGTGAACCACACTGCGGGCTGTGGAGCCGAAGAGATGGGTCACTCCCACCCTGCGGTGCGCGCCGATCACAATGATGTCCGCCTCAACCGATTCGCAGTATTTGAGGATCTGGTCCGTGGGGTGTCCCTCCCGGACGGCGATCTCCGCCACTGGGGTATCATTGGGATCGACGAGGCGGCAGACTTCCTCGTGGCAAAAATTCTGCATCCGTTGCTGGATGTCCTCAAAGATTTCCTTCTTTTTCTGTTCCCTGATTTGTTTGGACTTTTCCTCCCCCAGACTGGAATCGACCAGGCTCTGGGCGAAGCCGTTCAAGGGCTCGACCACGTGTATCCCGTAGATCCGGCCCTGATATTTCTCCGCCAGGCTGACCGCGTAGCGGAACACGGAAGTCGCGTCCTGGCTCAGGTCCGTGGCGAAGACGATTTTCTGCATTTCCGGTCGCATAGCTCGCGTCCTTTGTGTGCTTTGTTTGGATCGTGCCTTTGAGGATTCATTTTCTCATATTCCCGACCCTCTGGCTAGCCGAAGGCGAGCGAAGGGAGCCAGGTAACCAGGGAGGGGAAGAGAATGAGGATGAGGATCCCTAGTAGCTGCAGCCCCAAGAAGGGGACCACGCCCTTGTAGATGTGGAGCATGGTGAAGTCCTTGGGCGCCACACCGAAGAAGTAGAACAGGGCGTATCCGAAGGGCGGGGTGAGAAAGGAAGTCTGGAGCATGACGCACATGAGCATGGCGAACCAGAGCTGGTTGAAGCCGAGCTCCATGGCCACGGGCATGAAGATGGGCACGGTAACCAAAAGAATGGCGGTCCAGTCGATGAACATGCCCATGATGAACATGATGAGCATCATGAAGGCCAGGGCCATCCAGCGGTTGATCCCGCTGCCCACGAGCATGTCGTTGATCACCTCGCCGCCGCCCATGCTCATGAACACGGTGCTGAACATCTTCCCGCCCACGAAGAGGAGCATGACCATGCAGGTGATGCGGATGGTCTTGACGCTGGACTGCTTGATCACGTCCCAGGTCACGGCCCGGTTGGCCAGGGCCAGGATCAGGGCGCCCAGGGCGCCCATCCCCGCTGCCTCCGTGGGTGTGGCCACGCCGATGAGGATGGTGCCGATGACCATGAAGATGAGCCCCAGCGGTGGCAGCATATAGAGCATGGTCAGCCCGAGCTTGCGGGAGAAGCTCCACTTGGCCGCCTCCTCCTTGGAAATGGAGGGGCCCAGGGAGGGATTGATGGTGCAGCGGGTGAAAATATAGATGAAGTAGAGCCCGGCGAGGACGATTCCGGGAAGGATCGCCCCGGCGAAGAGCTTGCCCACGGAAGTGGCCTGGGACCCGGTCAGCCCGCCGTAGACCACGAGCATGATGCTGGGCGGAATGAGGATCCCCAGGGTGCCGGAGGCGCAGATAATACCGCTGGCCATCTCCTTCTGGTAGCCCTTGTTCAGAAGGGGCGGTCCGGCCAGCAGGCCCATGGTCACAACCGAGGCGCCGATGATCCCGGTTGTGGCGGCGAAGACAGTGCTCACCACCACCACGGCCAGGCCCAGGCCCCCCTTGAGCTGACCCAGGACCAGATAGAGCACGTCAAAGAGCTTTTCCGCCACCTGTGATCGATCCAGAAGCTGGGCCATCAGGATGAAGAGCGGTATGGCCACCAGGACGTAGTTCTCCATCAGCCCCCAGATGTTGTTGGAGAACATGCCCATCAGGCCGGGGATGTTGAAGCCGTTGTCGATCAGCCCGTACAGGGTGGCCACTCCCGCCAGGGTGAAGGCCAGGGGGTGGCCCAGACAGAGGAGCAGGATGAGGGTGATGAACATGGCGGCGGTCATCAGTTCAGGACTCATAGTCAATCACCTTGCTGGTTGAATGAGATGGTTTGATTATCGCGCACGGATCCGCCGGGTGCCTGCAGCGGTTATTCCTCGCCTCTCGCCAGGGTCCGGATGTCCTTGCAGGTTGCGGATACTCCCTGGAGCAGGAGCATGAAAAAGCCAAGGGCCATAAGGGTTTTGAAGGGATAGATTGGCGGTGACCAGGCGGTCCAGCTGTGCTCCAGATCCTGGATGGAGGAGATGGCGTATTCTGTGGCTCCGAAGGTGAGCCCGATGTAGACCGGAATAAAGATGATCAAATGGCAGAGCAGGCTGATTATGGCTCGTTTGCTTGGCCTGATTAGGTTGACGAAGACGCTGACCCGGACATGGCCGTCATAGAGATAGGTGTATCCGAGCCCGAGGATAAAGTGCAGCCCGTAGCAAAAGGTGGTCGCCTCGAAGCCCCAGGTTGTGGGGGAGTTGAAGGCGTAGCGCATGAAGACTTCAAAGACGGTGATGAAAAGCATGGGCCAGATGAGGAAGGCCACAATGAATCCGAACCAATCCTGTACTGAGTCGATGGGGCGTATAATCCTGTCCAGCATAGGGTCTCCTTGGCAGTGCGGAAGAATGGCCCGGGGGAGTGCGGCTCCCCCGGGGGCTTGCGCACCTAGAGCGGTGACGTTTCCGGCTTATTCATAGTACCAGAACTTGCCCTGCATGTACTCCTCGTAGGGGATGGGCTCGTTCACGCCGCTTCTCATCTTGCGCCACATGTCGAAGTCCTGGACAAACTCCTCCTGGGAGTTGAGGACCTTCTTGGCCGTTTCGCTTCGCTCCTTGACCTTTTCCAGATAGTTGTGGGTGGTCTCCCGCATTTCAATGAGGGTTTCCTTGTCCATCTTCACGAACTCAACCTTGTCCTGGAGGGCCTTGATGGCCTTGGCGTTCAGGTTCTCCTGCCAGGCCTGGGACCAGAGCTGGGTCTCCTTGGCGCAGAGCTTGACGATTTCCTGATAGTGCTCGGGCAGGCTGTTCCAGGCGTCCTTGTTGATGAAGATGGCGTTCTGGCAGGAGGGCTGGTGCACGCCGGGCTCGATCACGTATTCCGTGACCTGGTCGAAGCCCATGGGATAGGTGATCGCCGGGGAGGAGAACTCCGCCGCGTCAACCACGCCGCGCTCCAGGGCCAGGTAGACCTCGCCGCCGGGCAAGGGGCTCACCGAGGCGCCGAACTCGGTCAGAATGTCCATCCACCAACCCGGGGTCCTGACCCGAAGGCCCTGGAAGTCCTTGGGGGAGGTGGCCCGCTTGTTGGAGAAAAGGCCCAGCTCCTGGCCCACGTTTCCGCCGGGGAAGGCCTTCATGTTGTACTCGCCGTAGAGATTGTCCATCATTTCCGCGCCGCCGCGCTCGTAGAGCCAGATGTTGTAGCCTTCCTTGTCCAGTCCGAAGGGGACGGAGGCGAAGGCCACAAAGGCCTCGTTCTTGCCCTTCCAGTATCCGGGCCAGTCGTGGCCCACTTCCGCGGTTCCCTTCTGCACCGCCTCAAAGGACTGCATGGCGGGAACGATCTCGCCGGCGGAGAAGGGCTTGATGTTCAGCTTGCCTGCCGTGGCCAGGCGCACGGAGTCGCAGAAGTGCTGGGCCACGTCGTAGAAGAGCAGGCCCTTGGACCAGGGCATGACCATCTTCCAGTCAAAGGTTTTGTCGGATGCTTCAAACTCGATGTCCTCGGCCATCTCGTGGCGGTCGTCCTGGCCGAACTTGGACCGCTTCATCGCCGAGGCGCTCCCGGCAAAGACGCAGAGCCCGAAAAGCAGGGCCAGAATTAGGGTGAAATACCGTCGCATACGCACCTCCTTACCGATTAAAGGATAGCTATTACCCCAAAGGGGGATGCCCCCTTACCCGCGGATTCGTTCTGCGTCGAGGCGGCCCCTGAAAGCGAGCCCTTACCCGAGAGGCTTTATCCCGGTGCCTCTTTTTCTTGACCGGAAACCGCTCAGCACGGAGCTATTCTGGTCAAGGATATCCTTTGTTAACGCTGTTTGAAACAGGTCTGGCAAAAAAATTGGCTCGCCTCGCGAATGTCCCTGAGCGTCAGACAAAAGACCGGATTGATGAATCGATTGATGGATGCGGGAAATCGCTCGGGATGCACGCATTGCATAGCCTAATGGTAAAACCTTTTTACAAAGGAGGTTCGATCTTGTCAATAGGTTCGGGCAAATTAACAAAGGAGTTGAATTTTCCTGCGCAAAGTGCTAGTTGATGCGTAATAAAATGATTATTCCACACACAGGTGACAAAGGTAATATCTGGTAAGTCCAAATTAACCATTTAACCAAAGACAAATGCCATGTCTGTGTCACTGCATCCCATCCAGCCCAAGAGCATTGCCGAGCAGGTCTTTGAACAGCTGCGGGATCTGATCTTCCGCGGCTATTTCAAACCCGGGGAAAAGCTCCCTCCGGAACGCGAGCTTGCCGCTTCCCTGAGTGTGAGCCGTCCCACCATCAAAACGGCGATCACTAAGCTGGTGAACAAGGGATTGGTGGAGCAGCGGCAGGGTCAGGGCTCTTTTGTCCGTTCCCAGCAATCCCAGTATATGGACAACCCCCTCCGGGAGGTGATGGACTCCGAGGAAGTGGATCTGGACGATCTCCTGGAGGTGCGAAGCGGCATGGAGGTCAATGCGGTGCGGCTCGCGGCGGAGCGGGCCACGCCCCAGGACATAAGGATACTGGACTCCTGTGTGCAGGATATGCTCTCCAAGGTGGACCAGGGACTGGTCGGCGCGGACGAGGATGTGGCCTTTCATATGGCCATCGCCTATGCCACCAAGAATCCGGCCCAGATCTTTCTCATGAAGCACTTTTACGACCTGCTCTTTTACGGGATCAGGGAAAGCAGATTCCACCTCTACGAAAGCGGGAATCTGCAACGCATGGGAGATCAGCACGCAGCGATCCTGGAGCGCATCCGCGCCCACGATCCGGATGGAGCTGAAGAGGCCATGCTCCGGCATATCCATTTTGTCCAGGACTTCTGTCACAGTCGCGGGTTATGAGATCCACTATACCCATTTCTTTGCGGAACATCGTTTCGGTTCCGGATATCCATTTAGGTTTGCCTGATTCACCCGGCTCGAATAATCAAGTCCAGGGCATGTCCCGGATCTGATACAGGGATAAGATAAATACCGCTCGCATAAAGGAGGAGGAGATGCGCACGAGTCTGTTATACGGTGAAAAGGAGCTGGAGATAGAAGTTCCGGATCGGACGGCGGTTCTGGATGCCGCACCGGTCCCCGCCCTGTCGGACCAAGTGGAAGGTGTGCGCCGATCACTGGAGGAGCCCGTGGGCGCGCCTTCCCTGCAGGAGATGGCCCAAGGCCGCGGGGACGCATGCGTGGTCATTTCGGACATTACCCGCCCGGTGCCCAACAAGGCCATTCTGTCGCCGCTTTTGGCCTCCCTGGAGCGCGCGGGGATCCCCAGGGAGAGGATCACCATCCTGGTGGCCACGGGGATGCACCGGCCCAACCTGGGCCGGGAGCTGATCTCCATGGTGGGCGAGGAGATCGCGACCAATTATCACATCGTCAATCACGAGTGCGAAAAGGACGAGGACCTGCGCCGCATCACCACCATCGAAGGCGCGCCCATCGAGATCAACCGCCACTACCTGGACGCTGATCTCAAGATCCTGACCGGCCTCATCGAGCCCCATTTCTACGCCGGATACTCCGGCGGGCGAAAGGCGATCCTGCCCGGCATCGCCAGCTACGAGACCATGAAGTTCATGCACTCCTATCAGCTCATCGATCATCCGCGCGTGGCCAACTGCATCCTGGAAGGAAACATCTTCCATGAATACGGCCTGCAGGTGATGGATCTGGCAGGGGCCGACTTCCTGCTCAACGTGGTCATCAATCGGGACAATGCCGTCAGCGGCGTTTTCGCCGGAGATCCCAGGCAGGCCCATCTGAGCGGATGCCGTTTCGTGGAAGAACACGCCGTCGTCGACCTCACCGGAGGGGAGCGGGATCTGGTGATTACCTCCGGCGGGGGATATCCCCTGGACAGCAACTTCTATCAGATCAGCAAGGCCCTGACCTGCGCCAAGGACATCCTCAAACCCGGCGGGACAGTTGTCGTAGCCTGCGAGTGCCGGGAGGGCCTGGGGAGCGAGGACTTCTGCGGCATCATGCGCTCCTGCGGCACGCCGCAGGATTTCTTTGGGCACTATTGCCATCCGGAGAATTTCGTCAAGGATCAGTGGTGCGCCCAGAATATCTACCAAGCGCTGGACAAAGCGGGAGAGGTCCACGTCTACTCCGGCGGCCTCAGCCGCGAGGACGTTGAGGGCATGGGCGGGATTTACGTGGACGACCCGCAGAAGCATGTCGAGCGTTTGGCCGGTCAAGCGGAGCGCATCGCAGTCTCCCCGGCCGGCCCCTATGTGGTGGGCCGGTTGACTGAATGAGCCGTGTCCCTTCGAATCGCCTCGCTTCATTTTCCTGCTTGGTAGCGCCCGGGTCGGCCCGGGAATGAAAGTTGTTTCCAGAGCTGACTAGAAAATGCCCGGGAACAGGACATAGCAAAAGAAAAGGCCCAGAATGCCCACCACCGTGCCGTAGAGCAACAAGGGCAGAATATTGCGCTTGAGGATGATCCCTTCCATGCCCACCAGGCCCACGGTTGCGGATGCGGCGACAATGTTGTGGATGCAGACCATGTTCCCCATGGCCCCTCCCACCGCCTGCAAAGCGACAACGATCTGCCGGGGCAGCTCCAGCTCGCCTGCGATGCCGTACTGGAACTGGGCGAAGAGCAGGTCGGAGACAGTGTTGCTGCCGGTGATAAAGGAGCCCAAAGCCCCGACAAAAGCGGCGAAGAAAGGCCAGGAGGCGCCTGCGAGGGCTGCCACGCCCTGGGCCATGACCAGGGGCATGGATTCGTACCCCGCCGCGTTCAGGCTGGAGTTCTTGAAGATCTGGACCAGGGCCACGGCAAAGAGCAGGGCGATGGTGGGGTTTTTCATGCGCCTCAAGGCAGTGCCCCAGGCACGTGCCACCTGAGCCGGGCCCATCCGGTGCATGGGAATCGTGAGCAGGGCCACGAGGATAAAGGGGACCACACCCGGGTTGTACAGGGGCTGCAGGGAGTAGGTGATCCCCTCCCGGCCCAGGATGTGGGGGATGCTGATCTCCCAGGTCCGCACCCACTCGTTAAGGGGCAGAAAGGAGACTCGTGTCGCCACCAGGAACAGGCCCACCAGCAGGTAGGGCAGCCAAGCCCGGAACTGGCTCATGTGACAGCAGAACTCGATATGTTTTGCCGTGGAGATCTCACCGGTCCATTCCGGGTCCCACCCTGACTGGGGGCCGAAATCCCAGCTCCCGGAGGGAAGACCCCAGCCTTTTTTCGCCGCGGGGATGACCAGCCCCAGACCGATGAGTCCGCCCAGAAGGGCGGGAAACTCCTCGCCCAGCAAGAAGGCGGAGGCGAGATAGGGCAGGACAAAGGCGAGCGAGGCCCCCAGGGAGAATTTCCAGACTCCGAGCCCCTCCCGCCAGGAGCGCGCCGGGCCGAAGTAGCGGGTCAGGAGGCAGACCACGAAGAGCGGGAGCACGAAGGCCATGATGCAGTGCAGCACTGCGGACCACTTCCCCACGAGGAAGACGAATTCATCCATCCCGGCGATTGACGCCGCTTTTCCCCCACCGGCAATAGCCGTCTCCACCTGGGGCCGGATATTCTTGAGCCCGAACCAGAGGGGGGTGCCCACGGCCCCGAAGGTGACGGGCACGGAATTGAGGATCAGAGCCACCAAAGCGGCGGCTAGGGGCGGAAACCCCAGGCTGAGCAGGAGCGGGGCGCAGATCGCCGCGGGAGCGCCGAAGCCTGCGGCTCCCTCCAGGAAGGCGCTGAAGAGAAAAGCGATGAGAATGGTCTGGATCCGGCGGTCCGTGGAGATGGCGTCCAGCCCGTAGTTTATTGTCTCCATCCCCCCGCTTTCGGTGAGGGTGTACAGGATGAGCACCCCGCCGAAGACGATGAGCAGGACTGTGACCGCGCCGCCGAATCCCTGCAGTGTGGAGGCCAGGACCGTAAGCGGGGTCATGTCCCACACAGCTATGCCCACCAGGGCCCCGGTCAGCCAGGACAGGGGCATGGCCTTGGTTGCCGGCCACTTGAAGCCGACCATGAGGATCAGGGCTGCGAGAATGGGGGCGAAGGCGCAGAGCGCGAGCCAGGCCAGGGCCATAGCGATCATCCTCCCTTGATCAAGGCATGGATGTGGAATACCGGAACGGAGTCTTCACTCCGTACCGGTATGCGCGGAATGTTATCCCTTGGAGCCCAGGCGCAGGCCGCCGTGGATGGGGAAGACCTCCCCGGCCAGGGCCTCGTTGCGGTAGAGCTCGCCGATGAAGGAGGCCACTTCCAAGGGCTCCACCAGCCTGCCGATGGGAACGTTCTCCAGGATGCCGTCCAAGGCCTTCTGGTTCATGTTCCGCACCATTTCCGTGCCCACGTACCCCGGGGCAACCGCCACGCAGCGCAGGCGCTCTGCCAGCCCCTTGCGGAAGAATTCCGCGGTGATCACCCGGGGCATGGTGGCCATGGCCGCCTTGGTCGAGGAATAGTTGATCTGGCCCGCCGTGCCCTGGGCGCTGGTGGAGGAGACCAGGCAGATGAGGCCCCTGGATCCGGTGTTGACCATCTGCTCCGCGCACTCGCGCACGGTGAGGAAGACCCCGTTCAGGTTGATGTCCACCACCTGCTGGAAGTCGAGCAGGGACATCTTCTTCTTGACCTTTCCGGTTTCCTTGTCCGGGGAGAGGAAGAGCCCGTCCTTGATGATCCCGGCGCAGGGGAGCACGAGATTGATCTTTCCAAAGGCCTCGACTGCATCCAGGGCCAGGCACTCGTTGTCCTCCTCCTGAGTGACGTCGCAGATACGGGAGATCACGTCCGCCCCGTTCTGCTGCAGCTCCTGTTTGAATTCCTCCAGGCTTTCCTCGGTGAGGTCGGCGAGCACCGCCTTGCCGCCCCGCTCGGTCCAGTATTTGGCGAACTCCCTGCCGATGCCGCTGGCGGCGCCTGTGATCACTGCGACGGAATCGCGTATTTCCAGCATGGTTGCTCCTTGTGCTTGGGGTTGGCGTTTGGAAGATTTTAAGTAACTGTTCACCACCTTGCTGAACCGTGAGCCTACCCGGGTAGGCTTATCCTGATCAGGGAGTTGGGTGAATAGTTACGATTTTCAACGCCCTGTTAGTCCTTATTGGCGAGCAGGTCCCTGTGCAGATCCATGGTCTCTTCCCGGAACAGGCGCGGATCCATCTGCTTGAGCTCGGGGCTGACAAGGGGCCTGAAGGCCATGTTGGCCATGATGTCCCGCTCCATATCGATGCCCGGGGCGATCTCCACGAGCTCCAGGCCGTCCGGGGTGAGGCGGAAGACGCACCTCTCGGTGACGTAGAGCACCGGCTGCTCGCGCTCCACAGCGTATGCCGCGCTGAAGGTGTCGTGCTCCACGCGTTCCAGGAATTTCGTGTGCTTGCCTTCCTGACGGATGCGGAGCTCGCCGTCCTCCAGGGCGATATCCAGCCCCCCGGCGGTGAAGGTCCCCACAAAGACGACCCGCTGGGCCTTCTGGCTGATGTTGATGAATCCCCCGGCTCCGGCCAGCTTGGAGCCGAATTTGCTCACGTTGAGGTTTCCTTCCCGGTCCGCCTGGGCCAATCCCAGGAAGGCGAGGTCCAGGCCGCCGCCATCGTAGAAGTCGAACTGTTCCGGCTGGGAGATCAGGGTCCCAACGTTGGTGGCAGCCCCGAAATTGAGCCCTCCGGAGGGAATGCCGCCGAAGACCCCCGGCTCGGTGGTCAGGGTGATGTGGCCCAGGATGTTCTCCTCGTTGGCGATGTTGGCCACGCCCTCGGGCATGCCGATGCCCAGATTGACCACGGATTCGGGGCGGAGCTCCATTGACGCCCGCCTGGCGATAACCTTGCGCGCGGAGAGCTCCATGGGCGGAATGGATTGCATGGGCTTCTTGATCTCTCCGCTGAAGGAGGGGTCAAAGGGCTCCCCGAAGGTCTGCCAGTGGTGTTCCGGTTCGGAGAGGACCACGTGGTCCACCAGGCTCTCGGGCAGAACCACGTTCCGCGCGTTCAGGCTGCCGGCCTCGGCGATCCGCTCCACCTGCACGATCACCGTTCCCCCGGAGTTCTTGGCAGCGGAAGCGATGGCCAGATTCTCCAGGATCAGGGCCTCCTTCTCCATACTGACATTGCCCCGCGTGTCCGCTGTGGTTCCCCGCAAAAGGGCCACATGGACGGGCATGGTCTTGTAGGCCAGATATTCCCTGCCGTCGAAGTTGATCAGCTCCACCAGGTCCTCGCTGGTTTTGGGGTTGATCTTGCCTCCATCCTTGCGAGGGTCCACAAAGGAGCCCAGCCCCACCTCGGTGATGGTCCTCGGCTTGTGGGCGGCGATATCACGGAACATGTGGGATATGACCCCCTGGGGCAGGTTGTAGGCCTCGATCTCGTTGTTTACGGCCATTTCCTGCAGCTTGGGGACCAGCCCCCAGTGTCCGCCCACGACCCGCCGGACCATTCCCCGATGGCCGAGGTGGTTCAGACCGCGCTGTTTGCCGTCTCCCTGGCCCGCGGCGTAGATCAGGGTCAGGTCTCTGGGGTGCTCCGCTTCCCGGAAGCGCTCCTCCAGGGCGACCGCGAGGTATTCCGGAAAGCCGGTGCCCACGAAACCACCTGTCGCCACCGTATCCCCGTCCCGGATGAGCCGGGCCGCCTCGCCCGCGGAGAGGATGATG